>JASIKQ010000463.1 GCA_030049565.1 Candidatus Sulfotelmatobacter sp. | reverse complement strand
AAGCATTGCGGAGTTTAATGCGCTATCACAAATTGCTTCCGAGGGGTTGATTACCGGCATTCCTTCGATTCCGGTCGCGAACTTTGTTCCTATTCCGTTCCGAGATTATCTCAGCACGCTGCGTTTCGATTGGGCGGAATCGCCGCGGTCGAACTGGTTTCTGCGTGTTTCCTCCGACACCTACACCACGCACAACTCGCTGGTGCAGCAGGCGACTTTGCCCTCGACC
This sequence comes from Candidatus Sulfotelmatobacter sp., assembly GCA_030049565.1. Classification (GTDB taxonomy): domain Bacteria; phylum Acidobacteriota; class Terriglobia; order Terriglobales; family Acidobacteriaceae; genus Sulfotelmatobacter. Next base: position 3,487 of record JASIKQ010000463.1, on the reverse strand, counting down.
GGCCTGCTCACCCACAACAATTATTGGAACGTGGCGCTGAGCAATACCTATACGTTCAGTCCCACCTGGCTGGGCAATCTGGTGATTGACGCCAGCTTGTTGCATCTGACGCAAACGCGGAACTCAGATCTGGGGTTCGCGCTGGCTTTCCCGTTCAGTTCGACGGCGCTGACAATCTCTGGCTTCGAAACCTTCGGCGACAATCAGTTCGCGACTCCGATTACTTTGTTTCCAGACCTGCGCAATCAGGACAAATATCAATTCCGCTACGACGTGACGCATCTTGTTGGCACTCACGCCTTGAAGTTTGGCGTCGACTTCATTCACGAACCGGTCTTGAGCGGGGCGTTTGCATCGACAGCGGAGGAGCTTATTAAATATCAAGCCAATCCCGATTGCTTTATTAGTCCGCCGGGCCCGGATTGCGGCGGCATCACTAGTCCTCTGGCGTTTTACTTTACTTCTCCGGGACCCACAACTGCCTGTTCCCTGCCCGTCCCCTCTTATGTGAGTTGCAGTTACACGCCGGCGAGCAATGGGAGCTTTTCGCAGAATGTTCAGCGCCTTGCGTTTTATGCAGAGGATTCCTGGCGCGTGACGCATCAGTTCACGTTCAATTATGGATTGCGGTATCAGACGACTTGGGGACTCTTCATTGGTTCAGGGAGAAGTCAGGCGGACAATCCCGCATATATAACATTGCAGGCGTTAGACAGTCCGATTGAGCCCTCCGTGCCGCAGGATTACCGTAAGCAGATCGCGCCGCGTATTGGGTTGGCGTACTCTCCTGATGCCAGCGGGAAAACCGTGCTGCGCGCTGGTTTCGGCCTTTACTATGACGATCTCGCGCAGAACGGCTGGGGCACCGCATTTCAAGCCGTGAATAACTCGAATTACGCTACCGGCTCGTGCAGCTTTAGCGAAGGAGTGCTCAGCGGACCGGGATGCCTCCCCCCTGGGGCTACGGGCAATCTGATCGGATCACCTTATAAGACTCCCTATGCCATTCATACCACCGGCGGCGTGGCGCATTCCTTTAATGCGCGATGGCTGGTGAGTGCCGACTATGTTCACGAGCAGGGCAATCACGGATATCGTGGTTTCCCTTACACAGGCGGCGTCAACCTGCCCACTGGGAGCCCGACCGAAAGTGCCGTGGCTCCGAATGTCAACGTCTTCGAGTCTGACAATCGCTCGAGCTACAACGGACTATTGCTGCATCTGCAAGGCAACATGCATCGGTTCAATCTGGTGGCCAACTACCAGTTTTCGAAGGCGCAGACCTGGGGATGCCTGCTCGGCGAATTGTTTGATTATGTGGATGGCGTCTGCCCAATGCCCGCCGGTTATCCGAATGCCGGAATGTTGAATGCTTTCGGACCGGGCGATTACGGCCCGTCCGGCGAAGACGTGCGGCATCGCGCCGTTTTGGCGGGCACTGTCCATCTTCCCGGTGGCTTTGACTTGAGCACGGTCAATCAAATCGAAAGCGCCCGGCCCATCACGATCACCAATGCAGACAATACGAACCGAATCTATGTTTCATTTAACAATGGTCCGCCGGTTTATACGAGCCTCGACGAATTCCGCGGCACTCCTTACATTCAGTCGGACCTGCGCGTTGCCCGCCCCATCAGGCTGAGCGAGCGTTGGCAGCTTTATCCCTTCGCCGAATTTTTTAATCTCTTCAATCGCAACAATCCCGGCGCAAATTATGCGGTCAACATCAGCCAATTGCCCATCCCTGCTTCGGATCAGACAAGCGGTATCGTGAGTGCCATTTGCACGAATGCGAACTGTTCGCAGACGGTGCCCGTCACCGGCCTGAAGCAGCTTGAGATTCCCGAGGGGGCGCTAGGAGATTTCTTCGGCCCCGGCACGACCGTGGGCATTCCATTCGCGGCGCAACTTGGGGTGCGCGTGAATTTCTGACGAAGATCCTGTTCGAGATCGCTGGCGCAAAGGTTCGCTGACGCAAGAGCAATGACTAAGCAGCGACAAATCCGGCTGGGATTCGGGGCTTGTGGCCGCTTGCTCATGGCCGTGAAGTTGTAGCGCAGCTTGCGACAAAAGCACTACGCCCGGGAGAATCTCCCCGGGCGTTTACTTTGAAAGCTGACGGCTAATGGCGGAAAGCTGCCTTATCCTACGTGCTTTTCGAGCGCCTGCGCGATTACTTCTTTGGGTTTGTAGCCGACCAGTTGCTCGACCACCTGGCCGCCTTTGAAGACCAGCAAGGTAGGGATGCCGGTCACTTTGTAGCGCATGGGCGTGGCGCTGTTCGAATCAACGTCCATTTTGCCGATCTTGACTTTACCCTGGTAGTCCTTAGCCAATTCTTCGACGATGGGAGCGATGGCGCGGCAAGGTCCGCACCACGTAGCCCAGAAGTCAACCAGAACCGGCTTATCCGATTTCAAAACATCCGCATCGAAGTTTGCATCGGTTACTTCGACAATCCCATTGCCTGCCATTTGTTTCTCCTCGTTGTAACGTCGCGCTGTCGGCGGACGCTCCATCGAGAGCGGTCGTAGCCGGGCCCGGCGATCTATGAATGCTTGCCCCCAAATGGGCAACCTATTATCGTACCACCGACATTGGATGCAGGGCAGGGCCAGAAGTCGCACGGCGGGTGCGGCTCACGCGGTTACCCGCACGATACCACCTAGAAGTCAAACTTCAGTGCCATTTGCATGAGGCGCGGAGCAGTTGCGCTGACCGCTTCTCCGAATGATGGGCTGTTGATGTTGCCGCTGATCGAGCTTGGCCCGTAGAACTGCGCGTGATTGAATACGTTGAACCCTTCAAGACGAAGCTGGAAGGACCTGGATTCGGAAAGAGGCAAGCTTTTCTGCAGGGCGAGATCGTAATTGTCGAGACCGGGACCGTAGAAAAAACGGCGCCTGGCATTGCCCGGCGTACCCAGGGGTTGCAGGCTGAAGAGAGCTGTATTGAAGTAGGGCTGGCCGTTGCGCGGATTAGGATTCAGATTGAGAGCGCCGGGCGTGTATTGCGGTTCGTCGACCCCGTAATTATTGACTCCATTCGGCTCGGCTCCAAGCAGGGAGTTGTCGCCGTAGTTGAGTAAGGTCACGGGAAAACCGCTGCTGTAATGGGTGATGCCGGAAATCGTCCAGCCTGTGGTCCAGCCATTGGAAACTCCGACTAAACGATCGAGCGGAAGTTCGTAGGCATAGCTGGCCACGAAATTGTGCTTCACATCAAATGCGGAGAGCGCACGGCTTAGCGCGGGATTGATTGGGTTCACTTCCTCACCCACATTCGAAGATTGATCAATCGATTTGCTGTACGTGTAACTGGCAAAAAGCTGCAATCGTTTGCTGGTGTGGCGAAAGCTTGCCTGCAGGGCGTTGTAGTTGGAATTGCCGATGGTCGACTGATTCGTGTCGCTGCCGAAGCTTGGGCCGAGGGGAGCGCGAGTACCATAGGTGGTCTCTGCGAACGGTCCGCATCCTGGCAGGCTGAG
>JASIKQ010000462.1 GCA_030049565.1 Candidatus Sulfotelmatobacter sp. | reverse complement strand
AAATCCTGAACCATCCAAGGCAGCCGAGGCAAAGCGCGGCGATATCACCAACACCCACAGTTCGCCGAAGGAGAATCCGGACTGCACTTACGCCGGGCTGTGGATTATCCCGACTTACGACCCGTTCATGCACCAGCGAATCACCGACCCGGCCACTGGCCAGCCAATCGCCGCCAAGTGGATTAACGATCAACAGGATCGAGCCGAAAACATTTTTCGCCTGCATGAAGCTGCGGTTCTGTTGCAGGGAACTGATCCCACCGAGAGAATCCGCGAATTTCAACATCAGATCATGGTGCTTCGAGGCGCCGCCTTCAACGGCCTGGTCGCTTTCTCTTTGTACCTGTTCTGGTGGAGCGCGCAATTTGACCGGGGCTTGGGATGGACTGAGTCATTGATCTATGCGCTTCTGGGATTTATCGCATTGAGCCATCATTTAGCGGAGACCCCAATCAGTAGTCCCCCGTATATGGAATTCACTTTGCTCGTGCTGGCGGCGGCAGGATGGTACATTCCATGGCGGCATTCCCCGAAGAGAAAACGGGGGCACATGCCGAACGGGCGGACGGCTCCTCGGTTTGCCTATCTCGCGCTCGCCGCGTTCCTCACTGTCACGGCTTCCTTGGGGTGGTGGGCCACGCAGGTGCTATATGACCAGCAGATTATCTATTCGTATCAGGCCATGAGCGAGGGTCTGAACAAGCCGGCTGCGCCCAGTCAGAAATAGAGATTTCTGCATGCTGGGAATCGGTAGTGTATCAGTTTGAATTTTGACCTCATGGAATCACGGCGGCCTGTGCGATCTAAAGCGCGGCCCTTACAAGAAAGTCTTTTGAGACAGAAACAGCTCGCCGAGCTTGCGAATTCGTCGGCGGGCTGTTTCCCCTTAAGCAAGCGCACGAACCACGTTTCATTATCTCCTATCGCTCTGCCGCAAGTCTGTGAAGCTAGTCACACTGCGTAGTGATAAAGCGCAGGTATTGAACCGTTCAGGCTAGAATTTCAAACTGACACACTACCTTGGAATCGTCGCCCTCACTTTTCCGGTCGCGCTCCTGCGGCTGATTTTGCCGCTTGCCTTCTTGCGGCTCGTCGCGCGCTCCCAGCCTTACTACGCAATCTTCAGCCTCGGCTTCGCCCGCAACTTCTGAGGCAAACTCCATCAGTTTTTTCCGCGTTCGCGCCGCTTCCCTTTTGGCCGCCGCCTTTTGTGCCGCCTGCATCGCATCCAACTGAGCGTTGGCATTGATCTGGTTCATGTGAACGCGCATAAGATGTACCCCCAAACATCCCTCAGCACGCGACAGACCGAACCATGCCCGATCCTATGCACCCTACCCTTAAGTGTGCCTTGCTGAGCCCCGACCCCTGCCCTGCCCCCCCCAACCATGATTCCGGTTTAGAATGTCTTGCCCGCGGTCACAAAAGGAATTCGAGGCCATCATGCGCAAACTTCTAACTCTGTTCGCCCTGCTTGCTCTGGGGGCAATCCCTCTCGCTTCCGCCCAGGACGAGGACTTCAGCAAGGTACAGATGAAAGTCAGCAAAGTTGCCGGCAACGTCTACATGCTGCAAGGCGCTGGGGGCAACATCGGCGCGTCTATCGGCGACGACGGCATCGTCATCGTCGACGATCAATACGCCCCGCTCGCCGAAAAAATTCAGGCCGCGCTCAAGGGCATCACTGACAAGCCGGTGCGTTTCATCATCAACACCCACTACCATCCCGATCACACCGGCGGCAATGCCTACTTCCAGAAGCAGGCCCCTATCATCGCCCAGGACAACGTTCGCAAGCGTCTGGAAGCAGGCGGCCCGGCAGGCAACGGCGGCTCGGTCCATTTCGACCAAAAACCCGCTCCCCACGACGCCCTGCCCATCATCACCTTCGACCACGATGTCACCGTGCACCTGAATGGCGAAGACATCCGCGCCCTGTACTTTCCGGCCGGCCACACCGACGGCGATTCCATCATTTTCTTTCCTCACTCCAATGTCGTGCACATGGGCGACGATTTCGTCACCTACGGCTTTCCTTTCATTGACGTCGAGGCCGGAGGCAGCATCAATGGCATGATTGACGCCGTCGACAACGTGATTCGACAAATGCCGCCCGACGTTAAAATCATTCCCGGCCACGGACCCATTTCGACATTGGACGATGTCCGCGCCTATGAGACCATGCTCAAGGAAACCCGCGACGCCGTACAAAAAGCGCTCAACGATGGCAAGACGCTCGATCAGATGAAGCAGGAAAAGATTCTCCAGCCGTGGAAAAAATATTCCGGAGACTTCGTCAAGGAAGACGCTTTCATCGAAACTTTATACAACTCCCTCACGGGCCAAAAAACGGGAAAATTCATAAAGCATAATTAATGACCGCGACCATTACTTATTCCCACGGCACTCAAAGCGACGACTCCGTCGAGTCTGTCTTCCCCAAAGGTTTCTACTGGGGCGCAGCCACCGCCGCCTATCAGATTGAAGGCGCGTGGAACGAAGATGGCAAAGGCGAATCGATCTGGGACCACTTCTCCCACACTCCCGGAAAAATCAAGAACCGCGACACTGGAGACCACGCCTGCGATTCCTACCATCGCTGGCGCGAAGACATCGCGCTCATGCGCGCCATGAACCTGAACAGCTACCGCTTCTCCATTTCCTGGCCGCGCATTCAGCCCGCCGGCTCCGGCCCCGCTAACTCCAAAGGCATCGATCACTACAGCCGCTTCGTCGACGCCCTCCTCGAAGCCGGCATCCGCCCCTTCGTCACGCTCTATCATTGGGACCTGCCCCAAGCTCTCGAACATGCCGGAGGCTGGCCCAATCGCCACACCGCTTCCCGCTATGCCGACTATGTCGACCTCGTCGCGCGCGCCCTGGGCGACCGGGTTTCCAACTGGATGTTGTTCAACGAGCCTTCGGCATTCCTCCATCTCGGTTATCTCGAAGGCAAACATGCCCCGGGACGAAAAAGTTTGTTCGCTTTCCTGCGCGCCTCTCACACCGTCAACCTGGCGCAGGGAGCCGGTTTCCGCGCTCTCAAAGCCACTCGTCCTTCGGCTCGCGTGGGAACGGCATTCAATATGTCGGCCTGCGAACCCGCCACGGACTCGGCCGAAGACCAACTCGCCGCCGACCGCGCCCACGCCATCACCAATCTCTGGTTTCTTTCGCCCGCCTTCACCGGACGCTATCCTGAGGCGCTGGCATTTTTTCCCGAAACCGCCATCGGCCTGAAACCCGGAGACCGCGCCCACATGCGCGTCCCTCTCGATTTCATTGGCATCAATCTTTACTACCGCACCATCGCCTCGGTCTCGCGCGGAATCCTGCGTGTCGTCAGTCCCCAGCAGTGGCTGTTCCCCGTAAGAATGGCCGGAGGCGAGCAAGGCCCCAAAACCGATATCGGCTGGGAAGTCTGGCCCAAAGCTCTGTATGAAATAGTGGCCCGTATCACTCGCGATTTCAACCGCCCGCAGATCGAAATCACCGAGAGCGGATGCGCCTACAACGACGGCCCCGATGGAAATGGCGTGATCCGTGACACTCGCCGCACCGAATATCTTCGCCAGCACCTTCACTGGCTGGCCCGCGCCATCGCCGAAGGGGCCGACGTCCGCGGCTACCACGCCTGGAGCCTGTTCGACAACTTCGAATGGGCCGAAGGCTACAGCCAGCGCTTCGGCCTCGCCTACGTCGATTTCAAAACCCAGCAGCGCACGATAAAAGAATCGGGCCGCTGGTACGCAAAGGTCGCGGCCGAAGGCCGGGTTGAGGCGCGGAGCTGATAGCGAACGCCGATTCGCCTGCCGCGCTCGGTCGCCTCTGACGGCCGCATCTTGTTTCGATACCCTCTCAAGGCTCTATTCCTGTTTGCCGGGGCGCGGTATAAACAATTCGACCGGAGGCCTGATCTCGTACTTCGCCGCAAAGCTCCCCTGATTCACCGCCAGCGCAAATCGCCCGCGCGAATCGATGTACAACAAGGGCTCACCCACGGGCACATCGCTGAACGTGCGCACGAATTTAATCCTCATCTCCTCCTCGTCGAGAATCACCGAAACCTCTTGCCCACGCTCGTACCCCAGCTTCAGAAAATCCTCCGCATCTAGATTCGTCACCAGATTGCCGAACGGGCCATCGGTGGCAATCACCTGCGCCGTGATTCCGCCATCATTAATTCGTGGGGGCTTCAAGTCCAGCTGCACCAGCGACGCCACGGACATCTCCGGCCCAGCCTTGGTCCAATCTTCGCCGCGCGCCACATGCCCTCCCACAGGAGAAAAAATGTCGCGCCCATGAAAGGTCGAAGAAAGCTTGGTGCCGATCATCCAATCCGGATTCGTGATCTCGTGCACCGCCTCGATTCCATCCCGCTGCTCTACCAGCGTGAGCAGGCCGTTATCCGGCAGCACGAAGTATTGCCCCTTTTTTGACTTGGCCACAATTGCTTTGCGCGAGCTGCCCACGGTCGGATCGATCACGACGACAAAAACGGTTCCTGCCGGATAGTAAGGCGTAGCGCCGTAAAGAAAACGCGCACCATCGAGAATGGAAAATGGCGTCACTTGATGGGTGAGATCGACAATGCGCACATCAGGCATGATCGAATACATCACTCCGCGGCAGATGGCGACGGAATCATCCACCACGCCGAAGTCGGTCATGAAAACAATGGTTGGCGGATATTTGGCGGCTTGGGCGCCGCAGACAGCGGAGCAGATCAAAACCAGCACAAACAGCATTCGGAAAGTTTTAATTGAGCGCGGGTTTACGCGCGATAATATGCTCCCGATCATGACGGCCTCCGCCTTTGATTGATCGCCTGAAAGAATAATCGTAGCCCTTGTTCACCGGCAAATCACGCGCGGCATCTATAATGTTTCCGGTTCGACTGCAAGACTGCAAGGAGGTACTTATGCCGGATGTTATTCCCGAAAAATACCGTGATCTTTTTCAGAAACGCGCCTTCGCTTCGCTGGGCACGCTCATGCCTGACGGCCGGCCGCAGGTTACGCCCGTATGGTGTGACTTCGATGGCGAACACCTTATCTTCAACTCTGCCAAAGGCCGGCAAAAAGATAAAAACGTGCGCCGCGATCCCCGCGTGTCGATGGCCGTCATTGATCCGGAGAATCCCTATCGTTATCTGGAAGTTCGCGGCCGCGTCGTGGAAATCACCGAGGATGGCGCCAGCGACCACATCAACAAAATGGCCAAGAAATATCTCGGAGTCGACAAATACCCCTATGCTCAGCCCGGAGAAGTCCGCGTGCTCTACAAAGTGAAACCTGAGCACGCAACGGTGATGGGCTAGCCGCCTTCGGGCTACATTCCTCTTCTATCCAACCGTGGCTGGGACGGGCTCTTCCACGCTGGCCTCGCGCAGAAATTTCGCCGCCTCCTCGGGAGGCGTGGGATTGATATAGAAACCCGTGCCCCATTCGAATCCCGCCGTCTTGGTCAGCTTGGGCATGAACTCAATGTGCCAATGATAGTGATCGTTGGCTGGGTCCTGAGCGGGTGAAGTGTGAACCACTAAGTTGTATGGAGGGTTATCGAGCACCCGGTCAGCTTTGATCAGAAGGGTCTTTAGCGCCTTGGCGAGGTTCTCGAACATGTGCGAGGACGAATTCTCGAACGCCGACTCGTGCTGCTTCGGCAAAATCCAAGTCTCGAAGGGGAAGCGAGGCGCGTAGGGAGCAATGGTCAAGAAATTCTCGTTTTCGGCCACTACGCGGGTGCCGCTCTCGGTTTCCTGCCGGATGATGTCGCAGAATACGCAGCGCTCCTTATAGAGATAGTACTGTTTTGCCCCCTCCAGTTCCTGGGTCACATTGATCGGCAGAATGGGCAGGGCGATAAGTTGCGAGTGAGCGTGCTCCAGGGAGGCGCCGGCAGCCTCGCCGTGATTTTTGAACAGCAAAATGTATTTGAACCGCCGGTCTTTTTTAAGATCGAGAATGCGGTCACGGAAGGTCCAGAGAACATCTTCAATGCGCTTGGGAGGCAGCGTGGCCAGGCTGGCATTGTGGTCGGGAGTCTCGATGATCACTTCGTGGGCGCCGATGCCGTTCATGCGATCGAACATGCCCTCGGCCTGGCGGTTCAGATTGCCTTCGATTCCCAAGGCCGGAAATTTGTTGGGCACCACA
>JASIKQ010000461.1 GCA_030049565.1 Candidatus Sulfotelmatobacter sp. | reverse complement strand
AATCGCGGAGACAGCGACAGCCTGGTCGAGCAAGCATTCGTACAAAAATATGGCCCCACCGTTCTGGCTGCGCCGACGGGCAAAGGTTTTGACCGCGCCGCCTACGTCGTTCCCGCCATCGCTCTGCTTCTCGGTTTTGGCCTGATTATTCTGGTTGTGCGTGCATGGAGGAACCGGCCCGCTCCCGCCATTGCCGGAGGACTGCCGTCCATTGGCGGCGCTGAACTCGACCAATTTCGTGAGCAAGCCCGTAGGGAGACCGATCTATGACCTGGCTTTTTGTCGCCGCGCTGCTCACCGCCGCCACGCTGTTTTACGTCTTTTACATTCCCGGCAGGTTATTTCTCGGCCCGGAGAACACCCGCGCTAGCTATCTTCGCGAGCGCAAAGACGCGGTCTACGAAAATCTGCGTGACCTGAATTTCGAATACCAGGCCGGCAAGGTGCCAGAAGGTGACTATCAGCAGATGAAATCTTCGTTGCAAGACGAAGCCGCCGCCCTGCTGGCCGAAATCGCACGCCTGGAAAGCAATCCGGCACTCCAAAAGGGAAATCGATCCTGAAGCGATTGCAGAATGAGCCCCGCAGGAACTGCTGAAAATAGCCCGGCGCTTCAGTGCCGGGTACGCTAAGAAAGGGAACTGCGTCCCGGAGGGACGCCCGAAACGTGACAATCATTTCAAAACTCCGATCGACGCTGTGTTCGGCAATCATCCTGCTCGCCTCTTTCGCCTCCGCCCAAACTCTCACCGGCACCGTCAAAAACGGAACCACCGGCAAACCCTCGGCTGGAGACGAGGTCGTCCTCCTCAAGCTCGGGCAAGGCATGGACGAATCCGGCCGCACCAAAACTGACGCCAACGGTAAGTTCAGCTTCAAACTCGACGACGCCCAATCTCCGCACCTCGTCCGCGCCATCCATCAGGACGTCACCTATCACCGCATGGCACCTCCGGGAACCACGTCGGTCGAACTCGAAGTTTACGACGCAGCGAAGAAAATCGAAGGCATAGACGTGGTTGCCGACATTCTCCGCCTCGAAGCGCAGCAGGGCAAGATGATCGTGGTGCGCGAATTCGGCGTGCAAAATTCCTCGAGGCCGCCGCGCACCCAGATGAATGAGCACAACCTGGAATTCAATATCCCCGAGGGAGCGGAAATCATTCCTGACTCGGCCACCGCCACGACCGAAGGGGGCAACCCGCTGCGCTCCGCGCCCGTTCCCGAAGATGACAAGAAGTTGAAATACTCATTCATCTTCCCCCTGCGCCCCGGCCTCACGCGCTTCGAGGTCGCCTACCAGATGAACTACACTGGCAGCGCCAACCTCGACCCCAAATCGAGTTACCCATTGCAGCACTTCGTGGTGATGCTGCCCAAGTCGATGCAGTTCACCGCCGCGCCCGCCGCGGGATTCAAACTCGTCGATTACCCCAACGAGCCTGACGCGGCCGTGCAGGTCGCTTCGAATGTTGCGGCCAACGCCAATCTCGCGTTCAGGGTTTCCGGTGAAGGCACGCTCGAACAGCCCCAGGAGAACGCCCAGGGCCAGTCGAGCGGAGCCGCGAACAGTGCGCAGGCCAATAACCGTCCCGGCGGAGGCATCGGCCCTCCGATCGACGCACCCGATCCGCTGCAAAAATATCGTTGGTGGATTCTCGGAGGCTTTGCCGCCGTTCTGCTGATCGGCGGAGTCATCGTCGCCTCGCGCCAGCAATCCGCCGCCCGCGCTCTGGCCCGGCAGAAAGCCGTCTCGCCTGCGCTTCAAGCGATCGAAGACGATTATTCGTTCGCAGAGGTTCTCAACACCCGGCCGATGCCACCCGCAGCGCGTCCCGCGGCGGCACTGCTTGACGTGCTGAAAGAAGAACTCTTCCAACTCGAACTCGAACGTCGCCAAGGCCAAATCTCAGAAGAGGAGTACAAAAAGGCCAAATCGGCCCTGGACCAAACTTTAGACCGCGCCCTGAAACGCGAAGCCCAAAGAACTTAGTCCGGCTTCGGGCTTCGGCAACAACTCCATCCCCTCCTACAAAGGAATTGAATCTAGAATGGGCTGCTGGATATCTGGCGAATCTACATGCAAGCGGAAAAATCTTTTCACATGACACCGGAGGAATTCCGTCGCTACGGCCATGCCGTCATCGACTGGATTGCCGACTATCACAGCCACATAGAATCATTCCCGGTGCTCTCGCGGGTGAAGCCGGGAGAAATTCGAGCATCGCTTCCGGCCGGCCCGCCCAGGCACGGTGAGCCTTTCGAAGCTCTGCTCAGAGACGTGGAGAAATTGATTCTGCCCGGAGTTACCCATTGGCAGTCGCCGAATTTCTTCGCATATTTTCCTTGTAACGCTTCCGGACCGGGAATTCTCGGTGATCTGCTTTCTTCCGGGCTGGGAGTACAGGGCATGTTGTGGTCGACCAGCCCAGCCTGCACGGAGCTGGAAACCGTTGTGCTTGACTGGCTCGTGCCCATGCTCGGTCTGCCCAACAAATTCTTGTCTTCGAGCACGGGCGGAGGAGTGATTCAAGATACCGCCTCGAGCGCTTCACTTTGCGCTCTGTTGGCGGCGCGCGAGCGGGCGACGAACTATATGAGCAATGTAAGAGGGTGCGACGGGCGCCTCGTCGCCTACGCCTCGACGCAGACCCATTCTTCTTTGCAGAAGGCCGCAATGATCTCGGGCATTGGCGTCTCCAATCTACGGCTGATCGAAGTCGATGAGACATTTGCCATGCGACCCGACGGCCTCGCCCGCCAAGTCGAAGCTGACAAGCGTGCCGGCTTGCTTCCATGTTTTGTATGCGCAACGGTAGGCACGACATCCTCCAATGCTATGGATCCTATCGCCGATATCGCCCGTGTTTGCCGCGAGCACAATCTTTGGCTGCACGTGGACGCGGCGATGTCGGGCACGGCGGCACTGTGCCCGGAATCCCGGCATTTTCAAAATGGAGTCGAACACGCCGACAGTTACTGCTTTAATCCGCACAAGTGGATGTTCACGAATTTCGATTGCGACTGTTTCTGGGTCGCCGACCGCAAAGTGCTGATCCGAACCTTGAGCATTCTGCCCGAATACCTGCGCAATAAGGCGACCGAATCGGGCGCGGTGATTGACTACCGCGACTGGCATATTCAACTCGGCCGGCGTTTTCGTTCGCTGAAGCTTTGGTTGGTGATTCGATACTATGGCGTCGAGGGTTTGCAGCATCACATTCGCGAGCATGTGCGTCTGGCGCAGCAGTTCGCAGATTGGATTCGTAATGATGATCGTTTTGAGCTAGCGGCACCAGCGCCATTGAATCTGGTGTGCTTCCGGCACAAGGCTGGCGATGAGGCTAATCAGACCATCATGGATCGCCTCAACCGCAGCGGCGATCTCTTCCTCACGCACACCCGACTCAACGACAAGCTGACATTGCGCCTCTGCGTGGGGCAGACGAATACGCAGGAAAGGCATGTGCAAGCAGCGTGGCGACGAATTCAGGAGGAAGCATCGAAGGCGTCGAAGTGAGACGAGCCGCTATGGTCGCGAGGTAAAATGCAAGCTCCTCAATCTGCCGGCATGGGCGCGGGGCGCGCCACGACGCGACGGGACTTCGCAGGCGCCGGCGTTTCCACCGGAGTCTCGAACCACTTACGTACTTCCGGCAAAGCCTTCCGCATCGCGACTTCTCCGGCGCGAATAAGCTCAGCGGCGTGCTTGAAGTCATCATAGGCGAAGCTGGCAACGTCAGGTTCGACCAGCACATCTGCGGCGCTGCGCCAGAGATGGCTCATCTGATCCTGCGCAATCGCGAACGATTGCCCGATTACGTCAAAAAGATGGCGCGGCGCGCCATCTTTTGCCCACTGGCCTTTTAGATGTACCGCCAGGACGCGTTCGGCGCCCATTTCCAGCAACGGTTGAGTGGGGACGGGATGCGAAAGCATGCCGTCAACGAGATAGCGCCCGCGAATTTCGACGGGCAAGAACATGCCGGGATAAGCGCAACTGGCGCGCACCGGGTCGATGATTGACCCGGAATGAAAAACTACGCCTTCACCACTGTTAAAATCCGTCGCCGTCACGCCCAGGGGAATCTGCAGCTGCTCGAAGTTAGTCACCTGCAAAGTGCGTTTCAAGAAGGTTACCATTCGGTCGTTGGAGGCGAAGCCATAACGTGAGACGGTCCAGCGGGCGAAAGTGGTGAAGCGGCAGGAGTGCGCGACCTTTTCGAGCTCGGCAGCGGAAACACCGCTGCAATACACGGCGCCAATCAGTGCGCCCACGCTGGTACCAGCGACAAAGCGGACGGGGATCCCTTCTTCTTCGAGAACCTTCAGAACACCGATATGGGCGATTCCGCGAGCGAAACCGCCGCCTAAGGCAATGCCAACTGCGGGGGTGCGCGGGCCGGCATCCACGGCTTTGCGGGAGAGCTCACGCCCAAACGCCTGTACCGACCGGATGATCCTGTCGAGACTTTTCACCCAAACCCCACGTTCAGCGCAACTTTCGCGCGCACTTCTTAACCTCTAGGATGCCATTTCCGGCATAAATGTGCAGACCACTTTGGTGCTACATCAAATTACCTTTGTCTCGTACTGTGATTACGGCAGGAACGGCTTCCTGCCTCGGGAAAAGTGACTAACACCTGCAATGCTGCTAACTTACGAGTGTTATGGTGCGGGAAATTTCGGCCGGGGGCGTGGTCATTCGCAAACGGGAGGGACTTTGGTGGATGGTGGCGATTGAGCCCGCAGGAGAAACGGCGAATTCCGGGGAGATTGATGCCCAAGCCGCTCGATCCGATGTCTCCCGCAGAAGCGCAATCGCACGCCGTGAGAAACCAGTGGTGGCGCTTCCCAAAGGCCTGGTAGACCCCGGCGAGAAACCATTCAATACGGCGGTACGCGAAGTTCTAGAGGAAACTGGAGTAGTCGCTGATGTCATTGCCAAGCTGGCGGACATTAAATATGTCTACACACGCGCCTGGGGCGATGGGCAGCGGGTTTTCAAGATTGTCAGTTTCTATCTGATGCGCTACCGCTCCGGGCGTATCGACGATGTCTCGGCGGAAATGCGAATCGAAGTGGCGCGTGCACGATGGATTAGGTTGGAAGATGCTCCCAAGCTGCTGGCTTACACGGGCGAAAAGAAGGTAGCGCGGCTGGCACTAGACTACGTGGCTAATCATACAGAATTGGAAGTCGAAGTCTAAGCTGCCATTTCAGCCAGCTCGCGGCGTCGATGCCTCCCAGGTTTCTTGAACAGCTCTTTTCCCGCATAATGTCTTGCATGACCATTCGAGAAATTCCGGATTGTTTTGCACCGGCGAGCCTTTGTCTTGCGTTGCTGGTTTGCCTGGTCGCGTTGCCAGCCACAGTGTCAGCCAAGTCCCGTGCAGAGCGCGCGCTGGATTCCGATTACCTCCCAGCGGTGGCAGCCGCGGACCACGTTCTGCAAGCCTGGCAAAATGGAGACGCAGAAAACGGAATGGTTCTGCTTAGTAGCCACGCCAAGGAAGCGGCCACGGCCGATGGGGTCGATAGATTTTTCTCAAATGCCGGGCCTTGCGGCTATGAGGTTGGCCGGGGCAAGGTGCTGAAGCGGGGCCGTTACGAGTTTCCCGTGGTCCTCGTAAGCATCTCTGATCAAGGCCATCACCTGCGGCGTCATTTCTCCAGCATCATCGTCGTAAATACTGGCAATAACGAGTGGGCGGTGGATAAATTGCCGTAGAATTACCCATTCAAGGTTTTCGGTTAACTTCAACTCCAGCGCCGCCGGTTTTCGGTTGGCGATGGATTGCCTGGAATTCAGCGAACATGAAGCGAATCAATAAAGTTGCCATCCTCGGCGCCGGAACCATGGGCGCGCGCATCGCCGCGCATTTTGCCAACGCCGCCGTTCCCAGCGACCTGCTTGACATTGTTGCTAAAGACGTCCCTCCCACGGCGGGTGCGGCTGAGCGAAACAAAATCGCTGCCGCCGGACTCGATGCGGCGAAAAAATCCAAACCTGCGGCTTTCATGGAAGCCTCGCTGGCACGCTTTGTCACCATCGGAAATTTTGAAGATGACCTGAAGAAGCTGTCGGCGGCCGATTGGATCATCGAAGCCGTCGTCGAAAATTTAGATATCAAGCGTGCGTTGCTTAGAAGGGTCGAAGAGATTCGGAAGCCGGGCACGATTATCACCACCAACACCAGCGGCCTTCCTGTCGGAAAGATTGCTGAAGGATTTTCCGATGATTTCCGTAGATCATGGTTTGGCACGCACTTTTTCAATCCTCCGCGCTACATGCGTTTGCTGGAACTGATTCCTACGCCGGAGAGTGACCGCTGCCTGCTCGAGGCCGTCCGCCACTTTTGCGATGTGCGTCTCGGCAAAGGCGTGGTGCTGGCCAAGGATACGCCCAACTTCATCGCCAACCGTATCGGCACCTTCTCGGTGCTGAATGTCATGCGGCTGATGCAGGAGATGGATTTGACCATCGAAGAGGTTGACGCGCTCAGCGGACAGGTGGTGGGCTGGCCCAAGTCCGCGACTTTCCGAACGATTGACCTGGTCGGGTTGGATATTCTCGGCCACGTCGTCAGCAACATGACTGCGAACGTCCACGACGAACGCAGCGACCTGCGCCTGCCAAACTTCTTCACTGAGATGCTTGAGCGGAAGTGGCTCGGCGACAAAACTAAAGACGGCTTTTACAAAAGGGTAAAAGGATCTGAGGGCAAGGAAGATGAGCGTCTTGCTCTCGACTGGAAAACCCTCGAATACCATCCTCGCCACCGACCGAAATTTGCGGCGCTCGACATGGCGAAAAACATTGAGGATACCGGGGCACGTTTGCGGATGCTGCTGGGCTTCGATGGACCAGCGCCGCAGAAAGGCGACAAAGCTGGGCAGTTTCTCTGGTCGGCGCTTTCCGAGTTGTGGACATACTCCGCCAACCGGGTACCGGAGATTTCTGATTCGATTGTCGAAATCGATCGCGCCATGCGCCTCGGCTTCAACTGGGAATTGGGACCGTTTGAGCTATGGGACGCCGTCGGCGTCGAGGCCACCGTCGCCCGCATGAAAAAAGAGAGCAAGCCGATAGCGCCGAACGCGGAAAAACTGCTCGCTGCCGGCCACAAAGGCTGGTACATCGATGACGCGGCTTCGCCATCTGGGCGCAAGTTCTGGAGCCTGCAAACTGAAAGCTGGCTGCCTATCTCCGTTCCAGAAGGAGTGTGGTCAGTGACTGTCGCCAAAAAATCAAATGGCGTGGTCAAGAGAAATTCCGGCGCATCACTAATCGATCTCGGCGATGGCGTGGGCTGCATCGAGTTTCACAGCAAGATGAATGCTCTGGGTGGCGACATCATCAGCTTGATCGCGCAAACCTTGAAGTCAGGCGGGCCCGGCGATAACTTCGACGCTTTTGTCATCACGAACGATGCGACGAACTTCTCTGTGGGCGCGAATCTGATGCTGCTGTTGATGAGCGTACAAGAGGGGGAATGGGACGAAGTCGACCTCGCCATCCGCCAATTTCAAGGAATGACGCAGGCGATTAAGTTCTCGCCTAAGCCGGTCGTGTGTGCGCCCTTTGGCCTCTGCCTCGGTGGAGGCACTGAAATCTCGCTTCACGCGGCAGCGCGTCAGCCCCATGCTGAGCTTTATACCGGGCTGGTCGAGGTGGGCGTAGGTCTGCTGCCCGGCGGCGGAGGCTGCAAAGAAATGCTGCTTCGAGCCATCGACAGCGCGGCTGCCGACCGCGGAGGCAATGTTTCTGGGGACACGCTTGCCGGCTCGATCGAGATGCTGGAAGCGATAAAGCGCGCTTTTGAAACCATTGCCACGGCCAAAGTCGCGACGTCGGCGTATGAAGCCCGCGCTCTTGGATTTCTCAGCGA
This sequence comes from Candidatus Sulfotelmatobacter sp., assembly GCA_030049565.1. Lineage (GTDB taxonomy): Bacteria > Acidobacteriota > Terriglobia > Terriglobales > Acidobacteriaceae > Sulfotelmatobacter. The sequence continues at coordinate 3,234 of JASIKQ010000461.1, read as the reverse complement.
GAGCGACCGAATCACCATGAACCGCGAGCGCGTACTCACTGACGCGAAAAATCGCGCCCTGGAAATAGTCCGTGCGGGGTACGCGCCGCCGATTCCGCGCACCCAGATCCCCGCGCCCGGCGAGAATCTGCTGGCTACGCTGAAGATGGGGGTGCATTTGATGCGCCAGGGCGACTTCATCACCGACTACGAAGTGAAGTTGGGAACGAAGATCGCGGAAGTGCTGTGCGGCGGGAATATCACCGCCGGAACACCTGTCAGCGAGCAGTACATCCTCGACCTCGAGCGGGAGGCTTTCAAATCGCTCTGCGGCGAAAAGAATACGCAAGAGCGGATCCAATACACGCTGAAGACGGGAAAGACGCTGAGGAACTGACATATGAACATCTCAAGAGCGCTGGTCCCGATCGTCATTCTGTTGAACCTCTCGACGGCTCATGCCCAGGACATCCGCAGCGGTGAAGACCTGCTGCGTGCCATGCACGATCGCTATGCGAAGGCCTGGTACGGAACCCTGACCTTTGACCAGAAAAGCACAACTTACAATGCCGATGGCGTGACGAAGGTGGAGAGTTGGCACGAGGCGGCGGAGCTGCCGGGAAAGCTGCGCATTGATATCGGCAATCCAAGCGATGGCAATGGAGTTGTTCTGGTCGATGGAACCGCTATTAGTTTCAGAGCCGGCAGGGAAGTGGGAAGCCGGCCTCTGGTAAATATGCTTCTGGTTCTTGGCTTTGATGTCTATCGCCAACCGCCGGAGACGACGGCCAATGTCGCGAAATCCGAGGGCTACGACCTGACGAGGTTTCACGAAGATAGCTGGGAGGGACAACCGGTCTACGTTGTTGGCGCAGAGAAAGGCGATCTTAAATCGAAGCAGTTTTGGATTGACAAAAATCGTCTTCTCTTCGTGCGTCTGTTTGAGCCCGCGCAAGATGATCCCGCGAAGATCCAGGACATTCGCTTTGAAGACTACCACCGCCTAGGAGATGCCTGGCTGGCCGAGCGAGTCGAAGTTTATGTAGGTGACAAGAAAGTTTTCGGTGAGGAATACTCTAACGTTCAGGCAAATGCGAAGCTCGCTCCTGGCACGTTCGATCCCAAGCAATTCGACAGCACTCATTGGGAGAAGCCGTAAGCGCGACATTGTCCTGCTAAAATTGCGCAAATGAGAAAGCGTCCACTATTTGCTGCTACACTCTTAGGCGCGGGCATTCTCATGCTTTCATCGGCGCACCTTGCCGCGAAAGCGCAGGCAAAAGACGCCGGCTTCAAGGAATCTCCGCCTGATGTGCCGGATGCGATTCAGGCTCCTTCTGGTGAAGAAGTTGTGCTATACGTGCATGCGACGGGATCGCAGATCTACACTTGCCAGGCCGGCGCTGACGGCAAATTTACCTGGATCTTGAAAGGCCCCGAAGCCGAGTTGCACGATCGCAAGGATAAAGTGATTGGCGAACATTCGGCTGGACCGTCGTGGAAATTGAAAGATGGCAGCGAGGTCACGGGAAAGGCCGCGGCCAAAGTCGATGCGCTCGATCCGGCCTCAGTTCCGTGGCTATTGGTGAAGGCCGTCAGCCATTCTGGAAACGGCCTGCTCTCAAACGTCACAACCATCCAGCGGGTTCGCACCCATGGCGGGCAGCCGCCAGCCGAGGGTTGTGATGAAGCTCACAAAGGCACGGAGACCAAGAGCAGCTACACGGCGGATTATTATTTTTATGTACCGACGAAGTGATACTTCACGGGCTCCCGCTCATCGAATGAACTGAGCATTAAACAAAGGATTAAGAACTCTTATGCGAGAGGTGATAATCGCTTCGTCTGTTCGAACCCCAGTGGGCCGCGCCTATAAGGGCACGCTCCGCTCAACCCGGCCCGACGAATTGGCGGCGATCGCCATTAAAGGTGCGCTGGCCCGCGTTCCGCAACTCGATCCCAAAGAGATCGAAGATGTCATCCTCGGCTGCGCCATGCCCGAGGCCGAACAAGGGATGAACGTTGCGCGAATCGCTTCGCTGCGAGCGGGGCTGCCGGTCGAAGTCTCGGCACTCACGATCAATCGCTTTTGTTCTTCCGGGCTACAGGCCATCGCCATGGCTGCGGAGCGCATCATGGCCGGAGGCGCAGAGGTAATCGTCGCTGGCGGCACCGAGTCGATGACCATGATTCCCATGGGCGGCCACAAAGTTTCCCCAAACCCGTGGCTCGTCGACCATTACCCCGACGCCTATCTCAACATGGGACTCACTGCCGAGCGCGTTGCCCATCGCTTCGGCATTACGCGCGAGCAGGCGGACGAATTTTCGCTGCGCAGCCACCACAAGGCGTTGGCAGCGATCAAGGCGGGCAAGTTTGACGACGAAATTGTGCCCGTGCCGGTAAGCTTTACCGCTCCGAACGGGGCAAAACCCAAGCGGCAGGAGATTATTTTCAACATGGATGAAGGCCCACGCGCCGACACTTCGCTCGGAGCGCTGCTCGCGCTAAAGCCGGCGTTTCATGTCAAAGGAACCGTGACGGCGGGCAATTCTTCGCAGATGTCGGACGGCGCGGCGGCAGCCGTCGTCATTTCGGCCGAGCGAGCAAAGGCGCTCGGCATTAAGCCCTTGGCCCGATATGTTTCATTCGCAACCGCTGGATATAAACCTGAAGAAATGGGTCTGGGCCCGGTCTTCGCCATCCCCAAAGCGTTGAAGATGGCAGGTCTTAAGCTTTCCGATATCGATGTGATCGAGCTGAACGAAGCTTTTGCCGCGCAATCGCTTGCTGTAATGAAAGAAGCCGAGCTTGATCCGGCGAAGGTCAATCCGAACGGTGGGGCGATTGCCTTGGGTCATCCACTCGGCTGCACCGGGGCAAAACTGCCGGCCACGATGCTCCGCGAACTGCAGCGCCGCAACGCGCGCTACGGCATGGTAACCATGTGTGTCGGTGGGGGCATGGGTGCAGCGGGAATTTTCGAAAGCCTTTCGTAACTTCGGGGCAGAGAAAAGCACCAGATCAGTAAGTTTTCCTCGCATACAATGAAATGTCTCTCAGCTTCTATGCTTGCTCGTGGAGATTTCATTTTTGAAGGGTAATCAATGGCAACGACGACAGTTCCAAAAGTCAGGATTTTCGGCGGCAGCTTCCTTCTTGAAACCCGCCGCCCTGACGAAATCTTCACGCCCGAAGATTTCACCGAACAGCATCAGCTCATTGGCCAGACTAGCGAAGAATTCGCCGTCAACG
>JASIKQ010000460.1 GCA_030049565.1 Candidatus Sulfotelmatobacter sp. | reverse complement strand
TCGTCTGCTTTCCCGAAAAAGCTGATCTGGAGATTCTCGAGCGCATTCTCGCCGGCGGCCTGTCAAAAATGGTCGAAGCCGGATGCACCGTCATTGGCGGCCACAGCATTCGCGACGAAGAAACCAAGTTCGGATATTCGGTGACTGGTGTTATCGATCCCAGGAAAGTTCTCACTAACGGGGGCGCACGGCCCGGTGACTCGCTTTTGCTCACCAAGCCGCTCGGAACTGGCGTTATTTCTACGGCGATCAAAAAAGGCAAGGCTGAGGCGGAGTGGATTAATGCGGCAGTGCAATCGATGACCATGTTGAACAAGCACGCGGCGGAAATAATTGAGCGGGGAAAGTTTCAGGTTCATGCCATGACCGACGTCACCGGCTTCGGCCTGATCGGGCACGCGCGCGAGATGGCATTGGCCTCGGAGGTTTCGCTTCGACTTGATGGAGCGAAGATTCCGCTGCTTCCCGGGGCTCTCGATTGCGTGCGTGGCGGCTACATCCCCGGCGGACTGAAGAATAATCGCGACTTCGCGGAATGTATAGTTGCCTACGACAATGCCGTTCCCGAAGACATCAGAGCCATTTTGTTTGATCCCCAAACCGCTGGTGGACTGCTGATTGCGGCTGCGCCCCAAGAATCGGCTCGGCTTACTCTGTCGCTGGAGTCGGCGGGAGTTTTTGCGGTTCGCATCGGTGAGGTGGTGAAGCAAACCAAGCCCGTAATTGCGGTTTTAAGTTCGGCTTAGGAATGCCCGAGATTTAGAATGCTCGAGATATGGTCCGGGTGATTCTTCCGCAACATCTTCGCACCCTGGCGCACGTGGGCAGTGAAGTGACCCTCGAAATCGAAGGGCCGGTGACACAACGATCGTTGCTCGACGCGCTCGAGGCGTGCTATCCCATGCTGCGAGGGGCCATCCGCGATCATGTCACGCTCCAGCGCCGCGCATTTTTGCGCTACTTCGCCTGCGAAGAGGATCTTTCGCACGAACCGCCGGATGCCCCGCTGCCCGAGGCAGTCGCCTCAGGGAAAGAGCCGTTCATCGTTATCGGAGCGATTGCCGGAGGCTAGGCGCGTCGCTCGTTGCGCCTCAGCGCTTTTCGCTTTACCATCGCGGTATCGTGAATTTTCCCGAAAACGATTCTCTGCCGCAGAATCGGCTGGTTTCTGCCGCTGCTGTCGAAGACGATTCGTCGTTCGAGCTCAAGCTGCGGCCGCAGCGGCTGGGCGAATTCATCGGGCAGTCCAAGGTCAAAGAAAATCTCGCGGTAGCAATCGAGGCGGCGCGTTCGCGCGGTGAGGCCATGGATCACGTGCTGCTCTATGGTCCGCCGGGCCTGGGCAAAACCACGCTGGCCAACATCATCGCCAACGAACTCGGGGTTCACTTCCAGCCGACGGCGGCGCCGCTGCTCCAGATCAAAGGTGACCTGACGGCAATCATCACCAATCTGCGGGAGAAGCAGGTGCTGTTTGTCGACGAGATTCATCGCCTGCAACCGGTGCTCGAAGAGTTGCTCTATTCGGCGCTCGAAGACTACAAACTCGATATCATCATCGGCCAGGGACCCTCGGCGCGTACCCACACGCTGGAAGTAAAACCGTTCACATTCGTGGGCGCGACCACGCGGGCGGGATTGATTTCCGCGCCCCTGCGGGCACGGTTTGGCATTGTGCTGCGCCTGGAGTTTTACACGCCGGAGGATTTGCGCGTCATCGTCGAGCGGTCGGCTGAAATTTTAGGCGCTGCGATTGACGATGCGGGCGCAATCGAGATTGCCAGCCGCTCGCGCGGTACGCCGCGTATCGCTAACCGTCTGTTGCGGCGAGTACGGGATTACGCGCAGGTGCGTGCCGGAGGAAGGATTGATTTACCGACCGCGCAAGCCGCGCTACAGATGCTGGAAGTCGACAAATACGGGTTCGACGAAGTCGATCGCCGCCTGCTGCTCACCATCATCGAGAAATACCAAGGTGGGCCGGTGGGCGTAAATACGCTGGCGGCGGTGTTGGCCGAAGAACCCGATGCGATCGAAGAGATCTACGAACCATTCCTGATGCAGATTGGCTTTTTGAACCGCACCCCGCGCGGACGCGTGGCTACGCAACTGGCTTACGAACATTTCAATATCACGCCTAACCGGCGGCAGAGTTCCTTGTTCTGAGGCTAGCGATTCGAAGATGTTGCCGCAGGCCCCAAGAGGGCCAGTGGCCTCAATCTCGCTCCGCGGTGCAGCCAGGCATGAATCTGTTCGTGAAACCGAACAAATTGAATTTTGTCGTTTTGAATGGGCCGTTTTTGGTGTATCTTGCTCATTTCTCTGACGCACGATCTGGGCAGCTAAGGGCGTTTTGTCCTCGGGGCGGATTTTGAGTTTTGCAGTCCAAAGAGTTTTATGGCTTTTGCTCGCGGCCTTGGCAGCGGTTGAGGGCGCACCGGTTGCTTGGGCGGAACCCATGCCGCAGGCCACGGGCACGGTGCAGGACGCCAGCACTCCGCAAAGCGCAGGACAGGGTTCACAAGCGACGGTTCAGAGTACACCGGCGACTTCACAAATCCCACTGCCTGAGCCAGTTGCGGGTACTTCTCGGCAAGGCGTCACGTCGATTCTGGGCAAGAATCCGCCGGCGGTCCAGCCTGCCGACCCTGCCAGCGAGCAACCGGCAGTACGTTTAGCGCCCAAGCCGGCGATTGCACCGCCATCACTCACCATCCCCCGGCTGAACCGTGCGCCTGCGCTCGAAGACTTTCTGACCATGAAGCCCGAGGGCGAGGTTGCCCAGCAGATGGCGCAAGTTACTGGATTTGTGCAGCGCAGCCCGCATAACGGAGAAAAAGTTTCGGAAGAAACTTATGCCTATCTTGGTTATGACCAGAAAAATCTATACGTCGTCTTCGTCTGCTTCGATGATCCGAGAAAAGTTCGCGCACGCATGTCCGTGCGCGAAGACATCTACGACGACGACCAGGTCGAGGTAATCCTCGATACCTTTCATGACCGGCGGCGGGCTTATGCCTTCCAGACCACCCCTCTTGGAGTGCAGTGGGATGCGATCTGGACCGAAGCTCCGCGTTCGGAAGTCGGTGGAAATTTCGATACGTCTTTCGATACCGTATGGAGTTCGCGCGGCAAAACCACCAAACACGGCTTTGTCGTGTGGATAGCGATTCCTTTCAAGAGCCTGCGCTTTCCCGCGAAAAAAGTGCAGGAGTGGGGAATCATTCTCTACCGCGGCATCACTCGCAAGAGTGAAGATTCGTTTTGGCCGTGGATCAACCGCAAAATTGAAGGCCGTTTAGGCCAGGCTGCAACTCTCTATGGCCTGGAAGGAATTTCACCCGGGCGCGACGTCGAGCTAATCCCCTACGGGATCATGCGTGGCTATCGCGCGCTTGATCAGCGCGATCCTTACAATCCCTTCTTTCAGAATGCCGTTGCCCAGGGGCAAAGCGGCATGGATGCGAAGTACGTCATCCACGACCATTTTGTCCTCGATCTGACCGCCAATCCGGATTTCAGCCAGGTTGAGTCGGAAGACCCGCAAATTACTGTCAATCAGCGGTTCGAAGTCTATTTCCCCGAGAAGCGGCCATTTTTTCTGGAGAACGAAGACTACTTTCGCACGCCTTTCGATCTTTTCTTTACCCGCAACATTCAAGATCCTTCGGCAGGAATCCGGTTGACCGGCAAGGAGGGTCCGTACTCCGTCGGTTTGATCTCCACCGACGACCGCGCCCCAGGATATGCCGTTCCTAATGTTTGTCCCCAGACATCGTTGCTATGCTCTGATACTTTGTACGGCGTTCGATCGTATTTCACGATTGCGCGTCTAAGCCGCGACATATTCAAGCAGTCGAGCGTGGGGGCAATTTATTCAGACTGGGAGTGTCCTACCACGGGCGAATTCAACCGCGTAGGCGGAGGCGACGCGCGCTTCAAATTCGGAGAAACCTGGACGCTCGAAGGCCAGGCGGTAACCAGTTCGAGCAATCTCCAAGGCCTGAATGCGTACCTTTCGCCGACCGGCAACCTGCAAACCACCTGCGAAGACAACCAGTTCCCGTTCAGCTCAGGCAACTTCGGCCACGGCAACTACTTCGCCGGCCCGGCAGACCGGGTCGATCTTCGACGCAATGGCTTGCATTTGATTTATACCGGTTCGTATCAGGATGTGAGTCCGGGCTTCGTTACTGTCCCGGGATTTGTCAACCGGGTTGACATCCGGGACAGCGTGCAACATGCCGGCTATTATTTCCGTCCGAAAAAGAGCTGGATCACGGCGTGGGGCCCAGGGTTCTACAATCACAATGCTTGGGACCACGAAGGAAGACGGCTGGATACCGACTACGAGCCCTATCTGACCATCGCGGGGCGTGGGCGGACGGTGATCCAGTTTGCTCCGTACGAGGAGATGCGGGAGCGTTTACGGCCACAGGACTTCTACTTTATTGATCTGCCGGGTGTAACCAAGAATCAGGACTATCACGAACACCGCAGCGGGGCGAAGTTCCAAACCGGCTATCTCTCCAAAGTCACGCTCGGCGCCAGTTATTTTTGGGGAGACGGCGCCAACTTCGTTCCGACCTCGATCTTGTCTCCGCAGTCTCTTTTGTCTCGCTTGAACACCGGTACGGCGACGCTCACTTTTCGTCCGACGAAACCACTGAAAATCGAAAATACTTACCTTTTCGAGCGCCTTCGCGCCAGGGACTCTGAATACCTTGCCAGCCTGTCGCAGTTGCCCACCGGCAGCACTCTTGGAAAAGGTATTTTCAATAACCACATCGTGCGCAGCAAGTGGAACTGGCA
>JASIKQ010000459.1 GCA_030049565.1 Candidatus Sulfotelmatobacter sp. | reverse complement strand
TTGCGCGGAGCAGGGCAAAGAAAATATCACGATTCAAACCGGAGCCGGCCTCAAGCGATGCGTTTTAACCAGCAAAACCGAATCCGAATATGAGTTTGAAGTTGACATGGGCAAAGCCGCAGTCGAATCGGACATGTTGGTCAAGCTGCCTTCGCACGAGGTGCGGGGAATTTCAGTTTCGATGGGCAATCCACATTTTGTCGTATTCGTGGCCGAGTTCGCTGCAAAATGGCAGGATGAAGCGGCGGCAATTCAGCGCAGTGGCAATTTCCAGCACGGCGTAAATGTCGAATTTGTTGCCATCGACGGCAAGCACGACGTGCGCGCCCGATTTTTTGAGCGCGGTGTAGGAGAAACCCAATCGTCAGGTACCGGTTCCTGCGGCGCGGCCGTGGCTTCGATGGTAACTGGTAAGGCGGAATCGCCAGTTCGCGTCCATGCGCCCGGAGGAATCCAGACTGTCCGCCGCCAAGGCGAACAAATATTTCTTCGCGGCACAGCGCGTCTGCTCTGTCGCGGAGATTTCTATCTGATGTGAGCGGTTCCAAGAGTAGGTAAGGCAAGAACCGGAAAAGCCAGAACAGGGGAGGCGAAAACAGGGAAGGGGCACGACTTGCGGAGGTTGCTGAAAACTCCACCTTAGCCGTGCTTCTGGGTGACGAGCTACTGCTCTTGCGTAGCGCGGCGGTTTTCCGCTGCGATTAGTGCCTTTTGGAGGTCGGCTTCAGCCGCTGAGGTTTAGCTTTTTTTGCCGATGCAACGAAAACGCTTCAAACGCAACTTTAATATCAATAACTATTACTAATCGCATGTCCGCCATCCCGCGCCTCAAACCCCGTGCCCTGCGCCCCGGCGACACCATCGCCGTCGTTGCTCCCGCCAGCAACATCAAGCGCGAAGACCTCGAAGCCGGATCCGCCGCCCTCCGGCGCGCTGGCTACCACCCCATCTACCTCGACTCCATCTTCGATCAGGACTTTTACTTTGCCGGCTCCGTCGACCGCCGCATCCGCGAACTGGAGGAAATGTTTACCCGCGACGACGTTCGCGCCATCGTCTGTGCCCGCGGCGGTTACGGCGCGAATTATCTTCTCGACAAGCTCGACATAAGAAAGATCAAGGCCCACCCTAAGATTTTCGTCGGTTACAGCGACCTGACCGCGCTCCTAACCTATTTTTCCGACGCAGCCGGCCTGGTGACCTTTCACGGCCCCATGGTCGCAAAAGACTGGGCGCACAACGGCGGAGTCGCTCTCGCCTCATGGCAGGCCGCACTCAGTAGCCGAGCGCCATGGGAAGTCACTCTGGGCGCGGATTCCGCAGCGCGCGGCCTCGTCGACGGAACCGGCGAAGGACTTCTCTACGGTGGATGCCTTTCCATCTTGGTAGCATCGCTCGGTACTCCCTACGAGATTCGCACCGAGAATACGATTCTGCTTATTGAGGATGTCGCCGCGAAGCCCTACCAGATCGACCGCATGTTGATGCAGCTAAAATTAGCGGGCAAGCTCAAAAGCGTGCGGGCCATCATCTTCGGTGAAATGCGCGATTGCGCGCAGAATGTCAATCAAGGATATACGCTGGACGAAGTAGTCATGCGAATTGTCGGCGATTTGCGAGTGCCCGTCGCCTACGGCGTTCGCTCGGGACATGTAACCGCTGGCAATCTCACGCTCCCCATCGGTGTGCAGGCCAGGTTAACAGTTAGTGGAGGAAACGTCGCCTTGAAAATTCTCGAAGCAGCGGTAACGCCTGAATGAGCGGCAAACACATTCATCTCATCGGCATCTGCGGCACCGCCATGGCCTCACTCGCGGGCATGCTCAAGCAGCGCGGTTTTCGAGTTACCGGCTCCGACGCCGCTGCCTACCCGCCCATGTCCGACTTCCTCGCACACCTGCAAATTCCCGTAGCGCAGCCCTTCAATCCGCGCAACCTCGATCCCAGGCCCGATTTGATCGTCGTAGGGAATGCGATATCCCGCGGCAATCCCGAACTCGAGCATATCCTCGACCACCGCATTCCATTCTGCTCGCTTCCGCAATTACTCCACGACGAATTCCTGCGCGGCAAAGAAATTCTGGTCGTCGCCGGAACTCACGGCAAAACTACCACCACCTCGATGCTCGCCTGGATTTTTCACTGCGCCGGCTTGCAACCGTCTTTTCTCATCGGCGGCATCGCTGAAAATTTTGGATCGAGCTTTCATCTCGGCGAAAGGAAGCACTTCATTATCGAAGGTGACGAATACGACACCGCCTTCTTCGACAAAGGCCCGAAATTCCTGCATTACTTTCCCGACGCCGCAATCCTGACTTCGGTAGAATTCGACCACGCCGATATCTACAAAGACCTTGATGCCGTCGAAACCGCATTCAAGCGCCTGGTCAATCTGATCCCACGCCGGGGATGCACTATCGCTTTCGACGGCGCGACGAGAGAATCCGCGCACAGCGCCAGTCTTGACCGGTGCCTCGCCAAAGCTTTCTGCCCGGTCGAACGTTATGGAATGAGCGCGAACGCAAGCTGGCGCATTACGAATCTGAAATTCGACGGCGGCAAAAGTTCCTGGTCAGTGCACCGCAACGGAAGCGCCTGGGCCGATTTTGAGTTCTCTCTCGCCGGAGAATACAACGTCTGGAACGCAACCGCAGCCGCCGCTCTTGCTGCTACATACGGTATATCGAAAGAGCACATCGCCGCCGCGCTGAAATCTTTCAAAAGCGTAAAACGCCGCCTCGAAGTCAAAGCTCAGGTCAACGGCATCACCATCATCGATGATTTCGCCCACCATCCCACGGCAATCGCTGGAACCCTCAAAGCGCTCCGTACCATGTTTCCCGGCGCGCGCCTCTGGGCTATTCTCGAACCCCGCTCTAACACTCTCCGCCGCCGTGTTTTGCAAAGCGATCTCGCCCGCAGCCTCGCGCTCGCCGACGAAATCATCGTGGCGGGCGTTTTCCGCTCCGAATCGGTCCCAGCCGACGAGCGCCTCGAATTGTCCGCCCTCGCCGCCGAAATTGAAACTCACGGCAAGCCCGTGCGCCTGATCCCTGACGCCGATCAGATCGTGCAGTCCATTGCCCACGAACTCCGCCCCGGCGACGTCGTAGCGATTCTGTCGAATGGCGGCTTCGGCGGCATCTATGAAAAACTTCCCGCCCGCCTGCGCTCGCTGTCAAACGAATCCAAAATTGTGAACTCCGCCAACGCCGCCGGCAAGCAATGAAAGATTGTCGAAACCAAATAGATCATCGCGTAACACAGGATGTCATTCCGAACCGGCGCGAAGCGGCAGTAAGGAACCTGCTTTGCTGTCGTCCAGCCCGGAAGAACCGTTGCTCGAATTTCGCATGGTGCGCAGTGCTGTTGCTCATAACCACAGCCACTACGAACTCCCACGCCGCTACCAACTACGCCATCACCCTCGCCGATCCCGCCCAGCACTTGCTGCAGGTAAAAATCGAACTCCCAGCCGGTCCAGCCCAGCGCCAACTCCAGCTTCCTGTCTGGAATGCTCTCTATCAGATCCGCAACTTCGGCCAATACGTTAACTGGGTCCGCGCAAAAGACCGCTCCGGCCACGAACTAACGATTCACTCCATTACCCCAAGCCTATGGCAAATCGACGGCGCCCAAAACGGCGCTCTGGTCGAATACGAGATCTCCGCCGACACGCCCGCCCCCTTCGGCGCCGAACTCAATTCTCATCATGCCTTCCTCAATCTCGCCCAAGTTCTGATGTACCCTGTTGAGACCCGCAACGACCCTGTCACAGTCTATTTCAGTGGGCTCCCCAGCGAGTGGCACGTCGCCATGCCATTGCCGCCTCCGGATTCCAAATTTCATGCCGATAATTACGACCGCCTCGTCGATTCTCCCGTTGAAATCGGCGCTTTCGCTGAATCTGACTTCGACGAATCCGGCGGCCACTATCGCGTCGTCGTCGACGCCGACCCCGCCGACTACGACATGCAGAAGATCACCGCGACGCTCCGAAAAATAGTGAACTCCGCCACCACCTGGATGAACGACCGTCCCTACGATACCTACACCTTCATCTATCATTTCCCCCACGGTCCCGCCGGCGGCGGTATGGAGCACGCCTACTCCACGGCAATCTCTCTCAATGCCGACATGCTAGCCCGCTCTCCCGAAACCCTCGCATCTGTCAGCGCACACGAATTCTTCCATCTCTGGAATGTTAAGCGCATCCGCCCGC
>JASIKQ010000458.1 GCA_030049565.1 Candidatus Sulfotelmatobacter sp. | reverse complement strand
CATCGCGGAGATTGCTTCCAGAATGCGCTTTCGTCGCCGTGCCTGAGTTCGGAAATCCGAAAGAATCAACGCGCTGTTTTTTTGACGGTTCTTCGATGCCATTCGCGCCCGACGGAGGCTGCTTGCACCATAATATGCCGAGCTATCCTCGAAAAGCATGGAACCGTGTTCGCGATTTGCTGCCGCGGCAGGGGTTTCATTTCGATCGCCCGCTGGTGCTGCTGCAAAGTGACGATTGGGGGCGCGTGGGAGTGCGGGATCACGAGGGATTCGATCAGCTTCGCGCGGCGGACGTCGCGTTGGGTGAGCGGGCGTACGACTTTTACACGCTGGAGACTGCCGAAGACGTTGCGGCTTTGTGGCAGACGCTTCGACATCATCGCGATTCGACGGGCCGTCCGCCTTGCGTGGAAATGAATTTCGTCCAGGCCAATCTCGATTTTGCGCGCATGGAAGCCGACGGTTTCCGGCAGATCGAGTTGCTGCCTTTGCCGGACGGCCTGCCGCAAGGTTGGAATCGCCCCGGCTTGTTCGACGCCTATCGTGATGGAATCGCTGCCGGCATGTTTCATCCCGCGCTACATGGAACTACACATTTTTGCCGCCACGCGGTTGAGCGTCATCTGAACGGCGGCGAACGTGGCAATCTGCTGCGAACTTTATGGCGGGCCCGTACCCCTTACATTTATTGGCGGATGCCATGGATCGGGTACGAGTATTGCGATCCGGAAAATTCAAACGATCGCTTTCTGTCAGTGCAAGAACAAGCAAGCCTGATCGGGCAAGCGGTGGGCGCGTTTTCGCGAATGTTCTCTACACTACCGCATTCCGCGTGCGCTCCTGGCTATCGCGCCAATGACGATACGAACAGGGTTTGGGCGCAGTATGGGATTAGCGTGGGGCAAAACGGGCCGGGAATATTCACAGCTCCGCACTTCGATGGAAACGAGGTTCTGCAGCTTTATCGCAGCATCGAATTTGAGCCGGCTGTACGTGAGCAGTTCTCAGTCGAACACTGCATGCGGCGCGCTGAAGAATGCTTTCGCCGCGGTTTGCCCGCGATTGTCTCGGTGCATTCGATTAACTTCCATTCTTCGGTAAAAGACTTCCGCAGCCGTACGCTGACCCTGCTTGACCAGTTTCTTTCGGCGCTCGAGGCGAAATATCCTGACCTCTTATATCTGCACGATCGGGAGATTTTTCAGCTTGTGCAGCACGGTCAATGCCAGACGGCGCGGGGTACGGTGCGCGTGAGGGTAACAAAGCGGAATTTTCGCCGCACATTGCTGCTGCATGGAGTGGAGGCGTAGTGGGCGCGCAGAAATCGATTGTGCTCGTGACCGTGGACTGCCTGCGCGCCGATCATGTCGGCTTCGGCGGATACGAGCGCCCGACGACTCCATTCCTCGATTCGTTAGCCGCGGAGAGCTTTGTTTTTCCCGCGGCGATCGTCGCCGGCTCGCCTACCTATTATTCGCTCCCGGCCATTCATGCGGCCCGCTCTCCACTCGCTCTGGGACGTGACGTGCTCGGTCTGGCGCCGGGCGAACCGACTCTGGCTTCGGTACTCAAGCACAGCGCATATGCCACGGCTGCATTCAGCGCCGCGAATCCGTATATTTCGGCGCGCTTCGGATACGGCCAGGGTTTCCACGTGTTTCGCGACTTTCTCGAGGAGCCTGGAAATGGAGACTCGTCACGAGGTCATTCGTTGCCACGAAATGGGCACAATCAACCTGCCAGCAACTGGCTAGGTCGATTGAACGAGAACCTGCAAAAAGCCAGCCGTCATTCGAAGGCTTTGGCCGGCATCTATGACGAACTCTACTTTCAATATTGCCAGCGTTGGGCGATACCGTCGGCCGAATCTCTTGACGCTTTGCGCCGCTTTCCTGCCGCGGATGCGATTGTAGATCTGGCATGTTCCTGGTTGGGTTCGCGTGGGCAGCAGCCGTTTTTTCTGTGGCTGCATTTAATGGATCCGCACGCGCCGTACTATCCCAAGCCGAAGGCGTTGCAATTGATGGGTCAGAAAATTTCGGCGGATCAAGCCCGCTACCTGAATTCGTTCTGGCTGCGTCACGATGTGGATGCGCGGAGATTGGCGCGATACCAGGATGAGATCATTGACTTGTATGATGCAGGCATTCGCTGGGTTGATGCGCAAATGGAGCGGTTTGTCGAAGCCCTTCGTCGTCTTGGGCTGTGGGAGAACTGCATTTTCACTCTGACCGCCGATCACGGAGAGGAATTTCTCGAGCATGGTGCCCGCTATCATGCGCCCGCGGGTTTGTTGGAGGAATTGATTCGGGTTCCGCTGTTATTGCGGGTGCCGGGAACCGGTAAGAAGCAGGTGGCACAATGTCCATTCAGTCTCGTCGATCTGGCTCCCACGCTGATGGAGGCAGCGGAGGTTCAGCTTACGGCAGAGTTTCAAGGCCGTAGCCGCTGGGGCGAAATTCGGCGGGGGGTGGGCTGGGATGACCCGGCGTTTGTGGAGTGCGTTGCCGGATGCACCAATCCCTTCCATCGCCATTCCGGCAATCGTGTGGGACCGCGCGTGCTTGCGGTGCGCGAGGCGCGCTATAAACTGGTTCTCGAATTCAATCCTATGGGTGAGCATTTGTATGATCTTGAGTCTGATCCACATGAGATCATCCCGTTGCCGGCTGACGCGGAAAAACCGGCGCGGAGGCGTCTGTTGCAATATGCACGTGAACATATTCAGCGGTCACGCCGGCAGCGCGATCCGGAACTTGTGCTGTGGGCACTCCTCGCGGAACTTCGGATAGAATGGGTCAATTCTGCGCATGCGGCTGAGACCGGCGGGTTCTGACCCGCGCTTGAACGCACAACAGATGATCAGCATCTTTACGCCCTCCTTTGCGGATGAGGCGGACACGAACGCACAGAATCTTACGGTCAAAGAAATCGCCGCGCGACTGGCGCCGGAGAAGTTCCGGCTAACCATGCTGTATGAACATTTTCCCGACCCTCGCATTGCGAACCGGCCTAACACTCAACTACTGCGCTGGAAACAAAACGGCAACACATTACGAGTGTTGATGAATTGTCTGCAGCAGATCCCCGACATTTACTTCTTCCCTCGGGAAGGCCCCTTGGAAACCGCATTTTTCTCGCTGCGTCGACTTGTGCGCCTGAAAACCAAAGTCGTGTCTTACATCGTCTCGGGCGGGCTGTACAATCCGGAGCCCGTGCGGCCCGCGCTGGCACGCAACGTTCGAGAAGCCGATGCGGTTTTTGCAAACGCGAAATATCTGAGTGAAATCGTGTTTGAGCGGCTGGGAAGGGAAGCCGGAATTCGGTACGACGGAGTCGATCGCCGATATTATTTTCCGCCTCCCGAGCCAACCGTTCATGCGCGCACAGTGGTTTTGTTTGCCGGATCGCTGCGGCCCTACAAGCGCGTGCCGCTGGTCATTCGACAAGCGGCACGCTTGCCGGAAGCAGATTTCCACATTGCCGGATGCGGGGAAGACGAGCAGAAATGCCGCGACTTGGCGAGGGAGGCGGGTTGTTCGAACGTAAACTTCCTGGGACATTTGGCTACTCAAGAATTAGGCAAAGAGATGCGCCGCGCCGATATTTTTTTCTTTCCCAGCATTCTCGAGGGGCACCCGCAAGTGCTTTTGCAGGCGGCAGCGAGTGGGCTGCCTGCCGTGGTCATGGATGTTTACCGTCCCGAATATGTGGTTGACGGCAAGACCGGATTTCTGGCAGCAACCGATGATCAACTGCTCCAGAAGCTCGATCTGCTTATTCGTGACTGCAGTCTTCGCCGTGCGATGGGCAAAGCTGCGCTTATCCATGCGCAGCAGTTCGATTGGGAGATAATCACGCGCCAATGGGAAGACGCGTTTAGCGAAGTGGCAAGGGGCCGGGGAAGATGACTGCCTCGGCTGTCAGCCATGATGCATCGACCTCCGACCGCCGTGGCTTGCACATCCTCACGTTGACGCCGTTCTATCCAACCGATCGCGATGACGCTGACGGATGCTTTGTGGCTGAGCCCCTCGCCGCCCTCGCCAGCATGGGAATTCAAAATACAGTGCTCGCGGTGGAACCGATTTATCGAGCGCGATCGCACGCGAATATGGACGCGCCTCCGGCACAATGGATACGATACTGTTCTCTTCCTGGAGGAATCGGACTCCCCGCGGCTGGCGCTTTCGTTTACGCCCGGATCGTGGGGAGGGTTCGCGAGCTGCATCAGAAAAACAAGATCGATCTGATCCATGCTCATGCGCCCTTGCCCTGCGGCCACGCCGCCATGTTGCTGTGCAGCGAGCTGAGTATTCCTTACGTAGTTGCGATTCATGGCCTGGACGCCTTTTCTGCCGTGCAGGTGCGCGGCAAAGCCGGTGAATGGTGCTGTCGCATTTCGCAACATGTTTTTCGCAGGGCGAGCCGCGTCATCTGCATCAGCGAGCGCGTTCGACAGCAAGTGCTGGAAGGCGCAGGAGCAACCTGCCGCACGAGCGTGGTTTACAACGGGGTGAACCCGGAGATGTTCAAACCTGCCCCGTGTTTGGATTCATCGGATTCACGCACAATCCTAAGCATCGGAAACTTGATTCCGATCAAGGGCCACGAATCGCTTTTGCGGGCGCTGGCGATTCTGGCGGCGGAATTTTCGCGCTTGAGCTGGGAGATCATCGGCGATGGCCCGGAACGGGGGCGGCTACAGTCATTAGCGAACGAGTTCAAGATTTCAGAGCGCATCAGATTTCTCGGGAGGCAATCGCGTTCCCAAGTGGCCGAGGCATTGAAACGCTGTACGCTGTTCGCTCTACCCAGTCGTTACGAAGGCCTGGGATGCGTCTATCTTGAGGCTATGTCATCGGGCAAGCCCGCGATCGCGTGCAGAGGGCAGGGAATTGCAGAGGTCATCCGTGACGGCTGGAACGGCGTGCTGGTCGACCCTGGCAACGATAAAGAACTGGCAGCGGCAATCGCCGATCTTCTTCACGACGAGCCGCGGCGCCAGCAGATCGGCAAGGCCTCTCGCAGCACGATTCTTCAAGGCTTTACTCTCACGCAGCAGGCACTGAATCTTGCAGGCATCTACCGGGAGTGCGCCGCGTGAAGCGCCGCATAGCTGTGATCAGCGAGATCATCGCGCCTTATCGCATCCCGGTTTTCAATGCGCTGGCGGCTCGGGATGATATCGATCTGCACGTGATCTTTCTCTCTGAAACCGACCCCAGCTTGCGCCAGTGGCAGATATATAAAAATGAAATCGGCTTTTCCTACGAGGTTCTGCCCTCATGGCGGCGGCGCGCTGGCAAATATAATTTGCTGCTGAATCGTGGCTTGGTCGTAGCTCTCAATCGTTTCCATTCGCAAGCGGTCTTGTGCGGAGGATACAACTATGTTGCTTCGTGGCAGGCCGCGCGCTGGTCCACGCGCCACAAGATTCCTCTGCTGCTTTGGTCGGAGAGCACTGCGCATGATCTTCGCCGCCGCTGGCTCGTGGTCGAGTGGATAAAGTTCCGGTTCACGCGACGGTGCACAGCTTTCGTGGCTGCGGGAAAGTCATCGCGCGATTATCTGATGGCTTTGGGCGCCTCCGATCAGCGCATGTTTATAGCTCCAAATGCGGTCGATATAAAGCTCTACGCCGCACAGGCCGCGGAGGCGCGACCCCTTGCGGCGGAAATTCGCTCCCGGTACGGTTTGCCAGAGCGTTATTTCCTTTATTCCGGCCGGCTGATTCCCGTAAAAGGAGTCTTTGATCTGCTCGGCGCTTATGCCAAACTGGAGCAACACGAACGAACCCAAATAGGTTTGGTATTCGCAGGCGACGGAGTTTCGCGTAGGGAGCTGACGGCACGTGCCGCGGAAATTCAGCCAGGGTGTATTCGTTTTACCGGATTCGTTCAGCGCGAGCAGTTGGCAGAGCTGTATGCTTTGGCAAATGCTCTCGTATTTCCGACGCACAGCGATCCTTGGGGACTTGTGGTGAATGAAGCGATGGCTTGCGGCTTGCCGGTTATCGTGACGGATGTTGCCGGTTGCGTTCCCGATCTCGTGGTAAATGAAGTTAACGGTTTTATCGTGCGGCCCGGTAATGCGGCTGAACTTGTAAGCGCAATGCGTAAACTTAGTGAATCCGAAATAGTGGCTAAAATGGGCCTCTGCGCCGCCTCAAGGATTCAAAGTTTCACGCCTGAGGCCTGCGCTGAAGGAATTGCCAATGCAGTGCAGTTTGCTTGTGACGGCGCGAAATTTGTATGACTAAATGAAGGCTGACTCCAAACATTTCCGGCTGTTGGCCACAGCGTTGCTATTGGGCCTACTGGCTGCCATTGCCGAATGGCGTCCGGCCTACTTCACGGACATAAACGTTCTCGGTGGGCTGTTGCTGTTTCAGATCATCATCGCAGCCGTCTGGCATTACGAGAAATGGTTTTTCACGGTGATGATGCTGACGTTTCTATGGGCGGGCACCGACTTGCCGCTCTCCGGCGTGGGAACAAGATCGCGGTGGATTTTCCTGGGAGTGGGCGCGCTCGTCGGAATTGTGAAGTGGGCCGAGCGCGACAACAGGCAACGCTTCACAGCCATTCATTTGATTGCCTTGCTCTGTGTTTTGTCTGCCGTAGTTTCTTCGATGGTATCCCACCGTATGGAGTTGTCGCTGCTCAAATCCGGCAGTTTCTTTCTGCTTTTCACGTACGTCACCTGCGGCGCCCGAGCGGCTGTGGTCGGCCGTGAGCCGGCATTTTTTTCCGGCCTGATAACCGCCTGTGAGATCGTCGCCTATCTTTCCGCATTGTTTTATTGGGGCTTGCACTTTGAGGTGTTCGGCAACCCGAATTCGCTGGGTGCGGTGATGGGCGTGGTGGTCGTGCCGGTTTTGCTGTGGGCGGTTCTGTGCGCGGAGGAGCGCCGGGTGCGTCAGCGTCTGGCGTTGGCTCTATGCCTGGCGGGAGGTCTCCTCTATTTCTCGGTTGCGCGCGCCGGCATTCTGGCGTGTGCTGCGACCGTCATCATCCTGTGCATTTCGTTGCGCCGCCATCACCTGTTGATCAAAGGAGCATTCGCTCTCATTTTTCTCATAACAGTAACCGCCGTGGTTCGGCCGCAAAAATTCGATTCTTTAGTGGCTTCTTTAACTGAGGATTTAATTTACAAAGGGAAGCGCGATCAGGGTGTTCTCGGCTCGCGCGGGTCACCGTGGCAAGAAGCCGTGGATGTCATCAAGGAGAATCCATGGTTTGGCAGTGGTTTCGGCGCCGACCTGGCTCAACAGGCGCCTGTACCGGGGCTTGTCTTCAGCACTTCCGCCGGCCAGGAGCGTGAGCACGGCAGCAGCTACCTGGCGATTCTGGACTATGTTGGCCTGCTGGGCATCACGCCATTTCTCATTCTGCTTGGGCTGATCCTACGCGAGATATATCGCGGCTGCTCGAGGATGTGGCGGACGCGCGATGTCCGCTCATTTACAGTTCCGCTCGTGCTGGTCTGTCTCTCCGGACTGATTCACGCAATTTTTGAGGATTGGTTATTTGCGGTCGGTTTCTATCTCAACATTTTTTTCTGGACAGCCGTTTTCGTTCTCGGAGAATTGCAGTCCGCAAAACTGCCTGAATCCGTAAGCATCCGCCCGGCCTGGGGAAGATTTGAGTTGCCTACGCGCCCGCTTCCCGTAACATTCCCTCGATGATGCATCTGTTCATCAATGCCCTCGCAGCGAGCGCGGGCGGTGGACTGACCTACGTTCGTAATGTAGTTCCGCATGTCGCACAACGAGAAGATATAAAGGCTACGATCTTGCTCGACGCGCAACTTGGGCGCGAACTGCAACGCTCGGCCAACATCACTTTTATTGAAGGACGCGATTCGTCGAATGCCATGTATCGTTTTGTTTCGGAGCAGCGAACTGTTCCTGCGCTGCTCAGGCAATCCGGAGCCGACCTTTTGCTCTCCACTGGAAACTTCGCTGTTTTACGCTCACCGGTCCCGCAAATACTTTTGAGCCGGAATGCGCTATATACGTCCAGTGATTTCAATTTGGATCTTCGCAGGCGGGGAGACTATCGACTTTGGGTCGACACGGCGATCAGAGCTGCTTTGGCAAAATGGTCGATTGCTGCTGCCGATTCTGTGATCGCGCCAAGCGAGGCCTTTGCACAAGAATTGCGATTGTGGACGGGAAGACGTATA
>JASIKQ010000457.1 GCA_030049565.1 Candidatus Sulfotelmatobacter sp. | reverse complement strand
GGGCGCGGCTTCAGCCGCGCCGTAAGCGGATTCTTGATGAAAACCAAACCCGCCGATCTGCTTTCCCTGGAAAAATCTTCGCGCCAGCACGGTTTGCGTGTGGTCGCCATCGGCGGCGGCACCGGCCTTTCCACGCTTCTCAAAGGCCTCAAACTGTTCGCGCCGAATCCCGCAGAACTCACGGCTTCATCTTTTACGCCGCCGGTCATCAGCGATCTCTCTGCCGTTGTCACGGTCAGTGACGATGGCGGCTCCAGCGGACGCCTGCGCAAAGAATTCAACATGCTCCCGCCTGGCGACATCCGGAACTGCATCGTCGCCTTGAGCGAAGATGAAGGTTTACTCTCCCAGCTCTTCCGTCATCGTTTCGCGAAAGGCTCGGGACTCGAAGGCCACAGCTTCGGTAATCTCTTCCTTGCCGCGCTCACGTCCATCACCGAAGACTTCTCCGAAGCCGTGCGCTTGTCTTCTGAAATTCTGGTCACCCGCGGTCACATCTACCCCGCGACCACATCCAACATCGAACTCGAAGCTGTAATGGAAGATGGTACCCGCGTGCGCGGCGAAACCAAAATCACCGCCAGCAAAGGACGCATCCGGGAACTCGTCCTCGTCCCTGCCAACGTCGAACCTCTTCCACAGACCCTCGAGGCCATCGCCCGCGCCGACATCATCAGCATCGGTCCGGGGTCACTGTTCACCAGCCTAATTCCTAACCTGCTGGTTCACGGTATCGCCGACGCCATCGTGGCCTCGTCCGCGACCAAGGTCTACATCTGCAACCTGATGACCCAGGCCAATGAAAGCCTGGGGCTCACTGCCGCTGACCACATCCGCGCGCTCAATAGCCACGCCCGCCGGCAAATTTTTGACTATGCCCTGATCAACCGCACTTCCGCTTCCGACGGACTGAAAGCCAAATACGCCTCCGAAGGCGCCTGCCAAATCGCCGCCGATCTCGAAGCCATTGAGGCTCTCGGCGTAATCCCTGTCCTCGGAGACTATCTCGAAGAAGCCGGCGTCGCCCGCCACAACATTACCCGGGTCGCCACCGACCTGCTGCAACTGGCCGCGCCGAGAACAGCACAAAAGCGTTAGAATGTCGCATATGAAATCGGCAAAGCTGAAATTTAATTGCGCTGCGTCTGTTTTGCTGATTCTTACCTTGCTCGGCGTCGACGGCGCCCAGCGCAGCAAGAAGGATGAAGAACCGACGGCCGATTTGACTTTCCTGATTCTCAAAGACGACAACGGCAAACCCGTGCGCAACGCGGCAGTCATCATGCACTCGTTGAATTCTCATGGGGAGCAGGGCCGTGGCGGGCTCGAACTAAAAACTGATCTCGATGGCAAGGCCAGCTTCGATGGCATCCCTTACGGCAAGCTGCGCGTACAGGTGCTCGCCTCAGGCTTCCAAACCTTCGGCGAAGACTACAACATCGATCGCGACAAGATGGACTTTACCATCAAACTGAAACGCCCACAGGGCCAGTATTCGATTTACGGCGACCACCCTGACCAGAACAAAGATGAAAAAAAGGACGACAAAACGCCGCCAGATGCCAACGCCAAGCCGCAGTAACTGAAATCGGACCGTGCCATATCTACTGAAGACCGAACCAAGCGTATATTCCTTCGCCAACCTTCAGAGCGAAGGTACTACGATTTGGGATGGCGTCACCAATCCTGTCGCGCTCAGGAATATGCGAACCATGAGAGCGGGCGAGCAGCTGGTCATCTATCACACCGGAGATGAAAGAAGCGCGGTAGGAACTGCGAGCGTGGTTTCATTGGATACGGCCGACCCAAAGAATCCGGTACTAAAACTAAAAGCGGGCAAGCCGATTGCGGAGCCGAAAACTCTGGCGGAGATCAAAACGAACAAGCTGTTTGCCGACTCGCCCCTGGTGCGCCAGGGACGCCTGAGCGTTGTCCCATTAACCGACGCGCAGTACAAGTTTCTTACTGGCGAGTAGTTTCAGTCGGCCTTCGGCTATGTGTCGAAATCCCCAAAGCCCGACGGCCAAAGCCTCACAGCCAAAGCCCGACAGACCAAGCCCGCAGCCGAAGCCCGCAGCCGAAGCCCGCAGCTGAAGCCCGCAGCCAAGCCTTCAATTCAATGCGCCCGCGCGTCGCGGCGAATCATTGCGTGATCGACGAAAAATCCCACGCCGACCGCCAGCGGAATCACCCCAAATACTGCCGCAATGGTCGCATCAGGCTCGAAATGTCCAATCAACATAAACGTTACGATGTAGCCGATTGCACCCGAAACCAGCAGAATGCCCGACCGCCGCGACCGCGCAGCTTCCGAAAGTTCGGGTTGCATGGGCACGTCCACGCCGCGCGCAATCGCCGCCAGCCGCTCCTCAGTGCGCAACTTGCGCACGCGGAAGAATGTGTACATCGCCGCCATTGGTATGCCAAAAATCATGATTACTGCCGCCAGCCCCACAATGTTCCCATCCATAGGTGCCCTCCTGCTTCGGCGCGGGTTGAGTCACTGCGCCCGCCAATCGTAGTTACGCAGTTGCACGGGAAAAGTTCACAACGTTTACTTTTTCAGCATTTCGCGCGCGATTACAAATATTTGCAAATCCGCCACACCGCTCCGGCAACTCTCCATCTAAACTAAGGTTCATACTGGCAATAGCGGAGGAACTTGCGTCCATGATCTCAAGCTCAGCGAAGGAACCTGCGATCCGGAAGGCTGGTTCCAGTTCCCATGGGGCGTCGATGCTCGCCGCTCTCATAGCGCTGCTCTTTTCTCCTGTTTTACGCGCGCAGGAAACGCAGGAAAAGACCGACGTCGATAACGTCTCGCGAACCTATATCGTGCATCTCCCCCAAGGCTACGATGCGAAACAGCATTATCCGCTGGTGATCCTTCTGCACGGCGAGAATCAGGACACCGACGACATGGGACGGCTCACCCATTTCAGCCAGTTCGCGGAAAAGAACGGAGTCATTGCCGTGTATCCCGATGCCGCGCGCGGCAGGTGGAACATTGGGGTTCGGCCGGAAGTGCAGCCGGAGACGGCACCCCGCCCCTATCGCCGCCGGGGATATCCCGGCGGAGGTTATCCGGGCGGCGGCTATCCCGGCGGGGGCGGGTATCCCGGGGGGCAAAATCCAGGCGGACAAAATCCCGAGCAAAACAAAACTCAGTCCGAGCCAGCCGATGACGTGGCCTTTCTGAATCAG
>JASIKQ010000456.1 GCA_030049565.1 Candidatus Sulfotelmatobacter sp. | reverse complement strand
AGGGCACCCTCTGACTTTGAACTGAAACTGGTGGTGATATAGCTGCCCGGCTCTGGAGTGGGAAACGTAGTCACCGGTGCACCCGTGGATTGTAGCGAAAGCGTTGCCGCAACCGGCGATGCCGGCACCGAGCCGAATTGGTCGATATAGATGCTTCCCTGAATTCCGGCTACGTTGCAAATGCTGTTCGTGGTATTGCAGCCGGCCTGGTCATTGAAAATCTCCGGGAACGAGTATGGGCTTACATAGGTATTGCCAGCGTCGCCGTCATATTGCACACGGCTTACTTGAATGCTGTTCGGAGGCATGTATTGGGCGAAGGCGTTGGTTCCAAGGAGGGTTGTGAGCAGAAGGACGAACACAAACAAGGCGAACGACCGCACAATTGACTTCGACATAGTGGCATGTCCTTTAATTTGAACTTTGGAGCACGAACCAAAAGGCGCACAATTATCAACGAAGCCACTAATCGAGAATGTGAACTGATTGTGAATTACACCCGTGTTAAAGCACGGTTCTCCGCAGCCAATCGGCAAATCCTGCGATTTCTGCCGGCAGCTGATCAGAGTTAATGCCCTTGTCAACCGACGCCTCGACGCCGCCCTGCTCGCTCAGTTTGCTATACCCCTGCGACTGCCGCATACGCCCATCAGTCGTCCGATAAGGTCGTGGCTGCCTCCAAAATGAATTGGGACCAGATCCGCAGGGGCAAACGCGGGCGACCGCCAGCCGCTTCACTCTCAACTTGAACTCCACGATCGGGAAATAAAGCTGTTATAGGCGACGATCCGGTAATCAAAATCGGATTTGCGGCCGATAGACTGGAAGA
Source organism: Candidatus Sulfotelmatobacter sp. (assembly GCA_030049565.1). Lineage (GTDB taxonomy): Bacteria > Acidobacteriota > Terriglobia > Terriglobales > Acidobacteriaceae > Sulfotelmatobacter. The sequence continues at coordinate 3,838 of JASIKQ010000456.1, read as the reverse complement.
TGAACGAAAACGACATTGTTAAGGAATTTCTAGTTGAGAGCTATGAGAATCTGGACCGGCTCGACCGCGACCTGGTCGGGCTGGAGAAAAACCCGCAGGACCGCGAGGCGCTCGCCGGTATATTTCGCACCATTCACACCATCAAGGGGACGTGCGGGTTCCTGGGCTTTGGCAATCTGGAAAAAGTTGCGCATGTCGGGGAGAACTTGCTGACCCGCCTGCGGGATGGGCAACTCACATTAAGTCCCGAGATCACCACCGCCCTGCTGGGGATGGTCGACGCGGTTCGGCAGATGTTGAGGCAGATTGAATCGAGTGGCAAAGATGGGGAAAGCGATTATCCCGATTTGCGCGAGAGGCTGACTCGACTCCAGCACGCCGGAGTGGCCACCAGCCCTAAAGCTGCGGCGACGGCGGAATCGGCAAATAGCGTCAAGGCGATAGAAGCTCCTGACCCACCGGCGGAGGTGGATTCAGCGAGCGCAACGATAACCGCAGCCACGCCTGGCAAGCAACAAGAGAGCGAAACCCGGCATGCCGCCGAGATGCCGCAGCCAGCGCCACGTGTGGCCGAAGACGAGCAAGGACAACATACCGCGCAAACACCCTCCATGCAGGCAAGCGCCTCAGAAAGCACAGTCCGAGTTCACGTTGGATTGCTCGACAAAGTCATGACCCTGGTAGGGGAACTGGTGCTGTCCCGCAATCAGGTCTTGCAGTTCGCCAGCCGGATGAGAGACCCAGCGTTTTTGGCGGCCACTCAGCACCTCAACCTGATCACCACCGAACTGCAGGAGGGGGTGATGAAAACCCGCATGCAGCCCATCGGGAACATCTGGGGACAGTTTCCCCGCACCGTGCGTGATGTGGCGCTGGGTTGCGGTAAGCAAGTAGAGATCGAAATGGAGGGCAAGGAAACCGAACTCGACAAGACCATCATCGAAGCCATTAAAGATCCTCTCACCCATCTGGTGCGCAATTCGGTTGACCATGGAATCGAGCTTCCCGCCGAGCGCATAAAAAAAGGCAAAGACCCCGCGGGGCGCCTGAAACTTCACGCTTTTCACGAAGGCGGCCAGGTCAATATCGAAATCAGCGACGATGGTGCCGGACTGAACGAACAAAAAATCCGGGCGAAAGCTGTTGATCGCGGAATCGTCAGCGCCGAACAGGCGGGGCGAATGACGGAACATGAAATTTCTAACTTGATCTTTCTGCCCGGCTTCTCAACGGCAGAAAAAGTCACGAAGGTGTCTGGGCGCGGCGTGGGCATGGACGTTGTGAAGACCAATGTCGAACGAATTGGCGGCAGCGTCGATGTTCATTCTGTCGCAGGCCAAGGCACAACTGTGCGGGTCAAAATTCCTCTAACCCTTGCCATCATCCCGGCTCTGGTGGTTACGTGCGGAGGCGACCGTTATGCCATTCCGCAGTTGAGCTTGCTGGAACTGGTGCGGCTGGAAGCGGACAAAGTGGCCAAAGGAATCGAATTGGTACATGGCGCTCCGGTGTACCGCTTGCGCGGACGCTTGCTGCCCCTGGTCTATCTGGAGCGCGAGCTGCAACTTGCGGCCAATGCGAATGCCACTGCGAGCGGCGATGGCGCGGTCAACATCGTGGTGCTGCAAGCCGGCGACCGGCAATTTGGCCTGGTGGTGGACCAGATCAACGACAGCGAAGAAATTGTGGTCAAGCCGCTGCGCAAGCAGCTGAAGACGATCAAGACTTTTGCCGGCTCGAGCATCATGGGTGATGGAAAGATCGCGCTGATTCTCGACGTTCTTGGGCTGGCGCAGCGGGCCAGTGTCATTACGGAAAGCCACGAACGCGCGTTAGGTGAGAGAAGCATGGAGGGCACGGCCGGAGCGGCAGAGAAGCAAACTTTTCTGCTTTTTGCCGGGCCGGGAGGTTCGCGCATGGCCATTCCGCTCAGCACGCTGGCGCGGCTGGAAGAATTTCCTGTCTCGCAGGTGGAAGTGTCGGGCAGCCAGTGGGTCACGCAATATCGCGGACAGATTTTGCCGCTGGTCCGCCTCAGCGTGGTGCTGGAAGAGCGGCGCGCCAAGTTGCGAGCTCTTCGGGCGCCGCCCGCGCCGGATTCCGGGCCGGTTCAGGTTCTCGTTTTAAACCACGAGGGCCGTTGGTTTGGCTTGGTAGTAGAGCAAATTCTCGACATTGTAGAAGACCCTGCAGACGTACGCATGGCCGCGACCCGGGCATCGGTGCTCTACTCCGTGGTAATTGGTGGTCGGGTCACAGAGTTGCTGGACATTCCCGCCATCCTGCGAAGCGCGGAACCGAACCTTGTGCGCCACTCTGCGGCAGCAGGAGCGGCGGAGGGGGCGAGTTAAGCCATGGCTGAGACTTCACAATTTTGTACCTTCTATCTGGACAAGCTGTTGTTCGGGGTTGAACTGTGCGGAGTGCAGGAAGTGATCCGCTCGCTGGAGATGACAAAAGTTCCGCTGGCGCCGGGAGTTGTGAGCGGCCTCATTAATCTGCGCGGGCAAATCGTCACCGCTGTGGATTTGCGTCGCAGGCTGGAATTAGCGCCCGCTCCGGCCGGTACGCACGCCATGAACGTCGTGGTTCGCTCCGAGGATGGAGCCGTCAGCCTGCTGGTAGATGAGATCGGCGATGTAGTTGAAGTGGAACAAAGCAGCTTCGAAGCGCCCCCCGAAACTTTGCGGGGTTCGGTGCGCAGCGTGATTCTGGGCGTGCACAAACTGAAAGATCGGCTGATGCACGTGCTGGACATCGAAAAAGCGTGCCAGATGACCGAAGTCTAGGTGTTGTAGGGAACCATAGAACGAATTTCCAGACCGGCGGGCCAGCGCTGCTCACACCGGCATCATCAATGATTTCTCTTTCGGAATTGCTCGCTGTATTTGCGCCAGCGACCTCTCCACGGTTTTCCCCATGAAAATTGCGCCGCTCGGGCCAAGCCTTTCTCACGAAGCTGGCTGCGCAAGGCCGCATCATCCGAGACATTTTATTGATTGCGGCAGATATCTCTTCAACCGAGGTGGGGTCCACGAACAAGGCTGCATCGCCTGCATTTTCTGGCATGGCAGTCGCCATCTTCCATCGCCAGGTTGGGAAAATCGGAGGTACTCTTATCTTTTTGGTTTGACAGAGAGAGCGACGCGTCCGCTGGCGCGAGTGTTGCGCAATTGATTGATGATGGCCTGCTGCGCCGCCAGCAGTTGCGACAAGTCTGCCGGCGGTCGAGGCGGCGACGGCAAAGAGCATTGCCAGTTTCGGGAGCAACCCTCATACTTACATGCTTACCGACTCTTTATAATGACTTGGGGCCTCTATTCAAATGGCTGTTCAGAGCCCCGTAGAAGAGTTTGCAGACGGTCAAGAACTCGAAAAGCCACAAAAAGGGAATCAGGATAGTCCTCTGCGATCCGGGCTCGCCTTCCTAAGCATCGTGGCGCTTTTCAGCCTGAGCCTGGAAGTCGAACTATTGCAGCAAATCGACAGTCTAGGCTCTATTTGAGCGCCTGAGCAGCTGTACCGTTACACAACCGATGAGGGGCGAGGAACGCAACAGCGTTCAATCCGAGCCCGAAGTCGCAGCACGAGTGCGGAAGGTCTTGCTCGATAAGATCAATGAGGTGAACGCAAATTTTAGCGGAAACAATGATCGAGTCGGAGCAAGCTTCGTCGAGGGCTCGACTGCGTTTGCTGCTCGGTTCCTGGCAATCGTTAGTCCGCAAGGTTGACCCCGCCCGCAGCCGCCTCACTCCGCGCGCGCGAGCCCTTTACTGGCTGAACGCCGCAACGCAATCGTTCCTGCACCGTCTTCAGAAGAGAACCTATTCGGATGCGC
>JASIKQ010000455.1 GCA_030049565.1 Candidatus Sulfotelmatobacter sp. | reverse complement strand
GGATGAAAAAGTGTGCCATGGGTTAACGATCCTCCGTTTCCTTGTAAGGTGACGGATTCACCAGTTGACCGTCCTTGACTTTCTCTGCGCCAACGGCCACCACGCGTTCTCCCGGCTTCAGGCCCGTGGTGATTACCCACAGCGTGCCCACGGTCGGCCCAACTTGCACGGTCCGGAGTTGCGCCCGATTATCGGAGCCGATGACGGTCACCTGATCGCTTCCCTGCGACTGAGTTACTGCCGATTGCGGCACCAACAGCGCTCCAGAAACGTTTCCGGTTGGCGCCTGGACACGCGCGTACTGGCCGGGTCGCAACAGGTTTTTCGAATTGGGAAACTCGCCCACGATCTGAATAGTCCCAGTCTGCGTGTTCACTTGGCGATCCGCGAAGATGATCCTGCCGGGATGCGGGTAGGTGCTTCCATCCGCCAAAGTCAACTTCAAGGGGATGCGCGAAGCGTGCGTCATAAACTCCACGCTGCCGGGAGCGCCTCCATCTGCCATGCGCAGGTATTCCTGTTCACTGATGGGGAAATAAACCTTGATCGGACTTACCTGCGAAACCGCGGTCAGAACCGTAGACTGGGTTACCAGGTTCCCCACCTGCACGGTGGTGATGCCCGCAATTCCGTCGATCCACGAAATGACCTTCGTGTAGCCCAAGTTCAGAGCAGCTTGTTCGACTGCTGCCTGGTCGGCTTCGACTGCTGCCTTCGCGGCGAGGAAGGACTGCGTGTCCGTATCAAGCTGACTCTCGGGAATGGCGTGAGCTTGTGCCTCGGGAACATCGCGCTTTACGTTGATGTCGGCATTGGCCATCTGTGCCTGCGCCTGGGCCAATTGTCCTTTGGCTTGATCGAGCGCCGCCTGAAATGGACGGGGATCGATCTCAAAGAGGAGTTGGCCCTTCTTGACCAATGCCCCTTCGTGATAATCCTGGCGAATCAGATAGCCGCTCACCTGGGGTTGAATCTGCGCGTTGACGTACCCTTCGAGCGTTCCCACCCACTCGCCATGAACCGGAACGTCTTTTTGAATAACCGGTGCGACTTCGACCAGCGGCCGTGGAGGCGGGCCTGCGGCTCGCACCTTACCGTTGCTGCAGCCGAGTGCATGGAGCAGAAGCACTGCGCTCACTAAAGCTGTAGATATTTGCTTCATACTTCTTTCCCCTCAATCGAGTTACTGAACTTCCGCTTCAATCGCGTCACTGGCACGCCTGAATCGTGACGCCGCTCGGTTGAGGGAAATGTGGAACCGAGGGTGGCCTTCGCGATTCAGGCGCGTCAGTCACGCGACTGCATGAACTCACAAACTATCTTGGAGAAGCCGAGACTTTGTGGTCGAGCTTGTCTGAGTCCACATGCGACCCTCGCGCCCGTCCAACGGCGTTTCCCAACAAGATCACTAAAGCGAAGGTCACGAACCACAGATCAAACCATGCTCGCTCGATCGCGAACTCGATAAGCGCGGCAAGGAAAATCGTAAGAGCCGCAATCCGTTTTATATGAGATCCGATCATCAGCATTGCTCCTTCCCACGCTGGTGATAAGGCAAGGCGCACGCCAAACCTGCGGAAGCGTAAGTCGCTGAATTTTCAGAAGCGGATCGATGGCCTTGATGTTGGGAGTGGAGACTGTCGAAAACAGTTCGACAGCTTGACGCTCCAAACAAATGGTTTTGAAGGACAGCGCAGAAAAAGACCCTGAAGGCCGACGGTGTTGAGACGGCTTCGACAATCAACCGCGCCGACGAACACTTGGACCGGAGGGTTCCGCCTTAACTGCTTGAGAAGGCTGCATGGCCGGAAACGCTCTTACCCCCCGATCTGGCACTCTGAGTGCTTTGCATTCAATTGAGGCGAACGATATTGGCTCAAGCCATGTTTTTTCCTCGAAGCACATCAGTGCCTTACCGCAGGAACTTGATTATGGTGTATGAACATTACGATTTTGCTCGCAACCCAATCGTTGAAGATCAGGCATTTTCCCTGGAGTCGAAATGTATTCGCTGCGGATTTAGAATTCTGGCCCGCGCGATTGAAGAACTCATTGAAGAGGAAAAAAAACATCGCACGGCATGCGTATTGAAACCGCGCCAGATCATACCCGCTTAAGGTCGGCGCGCCGGCCTAACTGTTTCAAAACGTGTTTCGTAAACATGCCACGGCAGAAGAACTTGACTCCATCACTTATCAGCTCAAGAAGTACGTTCTCGCCCTCTTGGCTGATCGTTGTCACTTGCTTCATCTCGATAACGAGTTCGCGATCACGAAGATCTGCTTTTGCCTCGTTGCACGCGCTCTTTAGCTCCGCTGCCCAGGGCCCGACGAGCTTGCCTTCTACAATCAACCGGCGCTGCCTACGGCCCTCAATGATCGAGATCCTCAGCATGGGTGCTTTCCGCGAGTAGGTAAACGCAAGGCTCATGCCAAACCCTTCGGTACTGTAAGTCGCAGATTTGCAACGCAGGGTTCAAACAACCTGTGTTGAGAGTTGAAATTGTCGAAGCTCGTCCAACATCGGTTTATAGATGCCATCGATAGAAAAATGCAGCTATAGATGCCAAACACAATAAGGTCTGGGCCGTGGTTGGGGGTGCGGGCGAGGCTTGAAGTTTCCTAGGTCGGAGTTGCAAGTATAAGTTTCGAGTTTTGGTGCCCGGAGAGAGAATTTCCGTATTCCTGCAACCATTTACTTCACATGACCGCTCCTTCGGGTGAACTTGGCAAACAGGAACTCCTGCGCCGCGCTGGCCCCAATGCGCTCAGCTGTGGCGATCGCAAAATTCCCAAACACCAGCCCGGCGCCGCGATTCGATGTTGGGTAGCAAAGGTTGGAGAGGGCAGAGGACCCCAAGTCTCCTCCTAAACTGGAGTAGTTTGGTTGCCACTTTCCGTTATCTCCCCTGGCGACAAACGGACTGAGCATCGCATGACGAAGTCGGGAGCCGGTTGTACCAGTTCCCTGGTAGAAATACCGCGGATCCTGGTGCAAAACCGAAGGTAGTATGGCGCCACCGATCATGATGTCAGAAAAACCATCGCCAGCCACGGAGCCAAGGCGTTCGCCGAACGGCCCCCAACCCTGTCCATACCTGGGACTGTTTGCCGCTTGTCTTGCACCAGCCACAAGAAGCACTCCAGCGGCAGTCACGGGATCGGTAGACACTTTGAATGCAAGCTTGAATTTCATCTTCGCGGTGAGCGGTTCCGCACCCTGATCATAGGAAACGTAGAAGTTTGGAATGAAGCCGAAAACGCGTTGTTTCTCCTCGGCCTTGAATTGTTCGGTTGCCACTTCCACAGGATCGTAGTGAACATCCACAGTGGTCTGCTGGGTTTCGAGTCGGAGTTGGATGCCAGTCATAATCTTGAACTGGCCCGGTTCAAGCGCGAAGGTAGAGGATGTCCAGTCCGCGAAACTCTTTGTACTGACCTTGATCAGATAGGAAGTTCCTGGCTTGACATCATGAAATTGGAAAAAACCAGTTTCAGGGGTGATGAGTGTTCGGCGATCTTCGCCTTGCGGGGTCTCGAGAACAACCGTCGCATTTGGTTCGGGGTCCCCGTTGACATCTGTCACGGTCCCTACGATAACTCCGGGCCTTGTTTCTGCACCCGAAACACTCTGTCCGTAAATCAATCCAGAAAGGAGGAGGGCAGGATCGCCGCGGACGCGAAACGGATGAATGAGAATTTCGACATTGCAATTGTTCCTTCTTGACTGGCCAAAGCAAGGGAGGTGCCAAACGGGGGTTGCGCTAACTAATTGACTTTCAGTGTGTGAATGCGGATCGCAGTGTCGAGAGTCGAAAGTGTAACCACTACCGTCGGATCCGGCGCCGCAGGGCAGGTCGGAGAGCGAGACTTGATCGCCTGAGATAGTGAAGGTTCAAAGCTGCATTGCCGCACCGGCCCGCCTTCCTTTTCGGCTAAACAGTTACGGTGTTACTGAGTCATTGACACTTTCAACTTTCGACAGTGCCGCGCCGGGCGGACGCTGGCAATGACACTCATTTTGCCTAGTGGCACACGGCAACTCGCTTTGGCATGACACTTGCCCTTACTG
>JASIKQ010000454.1 GCA_030049565.1 Candidatus Sulfotelmatobacter sp. | reverse complement strand
CCGCTCCGCGCGGTATTGTTCACATTCGCCGGCGGCAAGTCTGTGACAATTGAACGTAGCCCCCCGGAGACCTGTGGATTTCTCCGCGCTGCAGAGCCCTGTCATTCTGAGCGGAGTGCAGGCGAAGTCGCATGCAGTCGAAGAATCCCTATGATCACTACGCAGCGTCCCTGTAGGCGGCTTTCGCGAAGCCGAATATGGGATAATGACCTATCGCCGCCGAGTCGGCCCCGAACCCGTCGGCATCTAATTCCTGTGAGTAAAAGCTTGGAAAAACAATCGCTTACAGCCAAACAGCGTTTCTTTTTTGACCACTACGGCATTACCGAAAATGATCTCGAACGCTACCTGGGTGCTGCCCTTTCCGCCGGCGGCGACTACGCCGACCTTTATTTCGAATATCTTTCTTCGACCTCGCTGATGGTCGACGAATCCATGGTCAAATCGGCCTCGCAAGGCATTTCTGCCGGATGCGGCGTTCGCGTCGTCTCAGGCGAACGCACGGGCTATGCGTATACAGACGATCTCTCGGCAGCGCGCATTCTGCACGCAGCCAGAACAGCGGCGTTGATCGCCAGCGCCCCGGCAAAAACTCCGGTAGCGGGATTTCAGCAGACCGCCTCGCGCAGTTTGTATCCCGTAACTCTGCCCTCGGTCGACGCCGAAATCACCGCCGAAGTCGAACTCGTCATGCGCGGTGACAAAGCGGCCCGCGCCTACGACCCGAGAATTCGGGAGGTGCGAGCCAGCTACTCCGACGAATTGCGCAACATTCTCGTTGTCGCCTCCGACGGAACCTTCGCCGAAGATTCTCAGCCGCTTGCACGTCTGAACGTTTCATGTATCGCCAAGACTGACGGCAACTCCGCCCGCGGCAGTTCCGGTGGCGGCGGACGCGTCGCCCTCGACTTCTTCTTCGGCGAAAAAACTCCCGAGTTCTTCGCGAAAGAAGCAGCCCGTCAGGCGATTTTGCAGCTTGACGCCCGCGAAGCTCCGGCAGGCGAAATGGAAGTCGTGCTCGGCCCCGGATGGCCCGGCGTGCTTCTACACGAAGCCGTCGGCCACGGACTCGAAGCCGATTTCAATCGCAAGAAAACTTCCGCGTTCGCCGGCCTGATCGGCAAGCGCGTGGCCAGCGAGAAATGCACGGTCGTCGATAACGGCACCATGCCGTGGCGCCGCGGATCTTTAAATGTAGATGATGAAGGCGAGCCCACGCAGGAAACCGTGTTAATTGAAAAAGGAATATTGAAAGGCTACTTGAGCGACAAGCTCTCGGCGCGCTTGATGGGCATCGCCGATACCGGCAACGGACGCCGCGAAAGCTACGAGCACATCCCGATGCCGCGCATGACCAACACCTACATGCTCGCGGGGCAGGACAATCCCGAAGACATTATTCGCTCGGTCAAGCGCGGCATCTACGCCGTAAATTTTGGCGGAGGCCAGGTCGACATCACCAACGGCAAATTTGTCTTCGCCGCCAGCGAAGCTTATATGGTCGAAGACGGGCAGATCACTGCTCCGATCAAAGGCGCTACTTTAATCGGCAACGGTCCGGATGTTTTGACGCGTGTCAGCATGGTCGGCAACGATTTGAAGCTCGATGAAGGCGTTGGCACCTGCGGCAAAGATGGACAAGCCGTGCCGGTAGGAGTGGGGATTCCGACGATTAAGGTGGACCGGCTGACGGTCGGCGGAACGGCTAAGAAGGATACGGGCGGCTTCATGCAGTAAATTTCATTACCACGGATTCGCACGGATTTTCACGGATCTCAAAGGACTGTCATCCTGAGCGAAGCGAAGGATCTATGCATTTCCCTCACGGACTCGGTGTTCTCTGCGCTTAAGGATTTTATGATTACTACCCAACTCGAATCTCCCCAACTTGCCACCGACCTGCGCGACCTCGCCCAAGACATCGTCCGCCGCGCCACGAAAGCCGGCGCAACTGCCGCCGAATGCGTCGTCCGCGAAGGAGACGAATTCTCTACGCTCGTGCGCCTCGGCCAGGTCGAAACCCTCAAAGAATCCGGATCGAAATCCATTGGCGTGCGCGTGTTCTTCGGCCAGCGAGCGGCCAGTACATATTCGAGCGATTTCTCGCGCGAAGGCCTCGACCGCATGTTGAACTCTGCGCTCGAACTGGCGAAGATCACATCAGAAGATCCATTTGCCGGCATCCCCGAAGCCAGCCAGCTCGGCCAGCTCCAAGGCGATCTCGATCTCTACCACGAAGACGTCTATTCGCTTCCCGGCGCCGACCGCATCGACTACGCCCGCCGCGCCGAAAAGGCCGCGCTCGATTTCGACGCGCGTATCAAGAACTCGGAAGGCGGATCATTCGACGCCGCCACCGGCCGAAAAGTTCTCGCTAACTCGCACGGATTCGTCGGCGAGTACAAGCGTTCGTATTGTTCGGTTGCCGCCGTTCCCATCGCGCAAACCGACGACGGCGCCATGCAGCGCGATTACTGGTTTTCAGTCGCGCGCACGCTGAAAAAACTCGACCCTCCTGAACAAGTCGGAAAGGTCGCGGCTGAGCGTACTCTGCGCCGCCTCGGCGCACGAAAAGTAAAAACGTCACATATCCCCGTCGTCTTCGATCCCATGGTCGCAACGTCGATCCTCGAACACATCTTCGAAGGCGTAAACGGCGATTCGGTCTATCGTGGTGCGTCGTTTCTTGCCGGCAAGCTGGGACAAAGAATCGCCGCCGAAAACGTCACCATCATCGACGACGGCACCATGCCCGGAGGGTTCGGAACCAGTCCCTTCGACGGCGAAGGCATTCCCACGCGGCGCACGATCGTCATCGAGAAAGGAACACTCAGCTCTTACCTGCTGAACACTTACACTGCGAAGAAACTGGGTCTCGCGACGACCGCCAACGCCTCGCGCGGACTTGCGGGCACTCCCGGAATCGGCCCGGGCAACTACTTCTTGCAACCCGGCCCGCGCACGCCGAAGCAACTGATCGGCGACATCAAAGAAGGCCTCTACGTCACCGAATTTCTCGGCCACGGCGCAAACCTGGTCACAGGCGATTATTCGCGCGGCGCATCGGGAATGTGGATCTCAAACGGTGAATTAGCCTATCCCGTGGAAGAAATTACTGTCGCCGGAAATTTGAAAGAAATGTTCTTCAACATTTCCGAGATTGCCAACGATCTCGAATTCCGCGGCTCAGTGGCCGCGCCAACTCTGCGAATTGACGGCCTCACCGTCGGTGGCGAATAGATGCTCTAATATGAATGCTCTAATGTGGGCGTCATCCCCAAGTCCCGCGCTTTCACCAGCGGGACGAGGGATCTCGGGCCGACGCGACGTCCATGGAGCCAACCTCGATGAAATTCGCGCGCGTCACCTTCCTCATCGCCGGCATCTGGGGCGTGCTCATTCTCACGCCTCTTTACTTCATGTTCGATGTAATT
>JASIKQ010000453.1 GCA_030049565.1 Candidatus Sulfotelmatobacter sp. | reverse complement strand
TTTCGCCCGGCAATTTCATCAGCACGAAGTTCGGCTCCATCCCCTGCGTGGTTTGCTCGCCGGATTGGCTCATCCCGACTTCGGAAGCGACTGTCCATAGATCTTCACGGTTGTAGAAGACTGCCGGATCGGTCATGTGATAAAGGCCGTAAACTGCCGCCTGCAGCTTGAGCAACAACTCTGGATAACGCACGTGTTTGCGCAGATCCGCCGGCATGGCCGACGCATCCTTGAACAGGGAGGGAAACATCTGGCGATAGGCCGCGATGATCGGGTCCTTCGTGTCAAACACGTAGAAAGTGGTGGTCCCGTCGTAGGCGTCGATCACTACCTTCACGCTATTCCGCAGGTAATTGATGGAATTGCCGCTCAGAGGATAGTGGCTTGAGTATGGAAAGCTGTCTGAAGTGGTAAACGCATCCATCATCCATGACAGCCTGCCATCGTCACCGACGACGATGTACGGATCGGATTCGTAAGTGAGAAAGGGCGCTAGTGTTGCCAGGCGGTCGCTCACATTGCGACGCATCAATAGACGGCTTTGTGAATTGATATCGTCGCTAAACGGCAGTTTCGCCAAATCACCCTGGTCAAAGGCGATGAGGATGCGACGCAGGAATCCGCCGAGCAGAATTCCGCCGTTGCCCCCATAAGACGTCAGGTTGTTGGTCTCACCCTGCGGATAATTGAATTCTTGCTGCCGCGTTTTCACGTACACGTCGGTATTGGTCAGCTCACCAAAATAGATCTCGGGACGCGTTACTGCGATACTCTTCACCGTGCTCCGGATGGGCATATTACTCAGAATCAACGTCGGCAGCCCTTCTGGTGTGAATCCATTCACAGGGTTCATGGTGATGCCGTAGCCGTGGGTGTAAATGAGCTTCTCGTTGATCCAGTTGCGACTGCTCTCCGGAAGTTTGTCGACGTTCAGTTCGCGCGTGCCCAGCATAACCTCACGCATGGCGCCGTCGATCTCATAACGGTCAATGTCGATGTCGGGAAAATCGTAGTAGGTACGGATTTCCTGAATCTGGCGCAAGGTGTCTTGTAGTGCGCGCCAGTCCCACAGTCGAATATTTTGCAACGTAGCCTGATTGTCCGCCGGGTCAGCCGCTTCGACTGTGGTCTCGGCGGGAAATTCGCGTTGCACGACCCGGTCTAATCCATAAGCCTGCCGGGTCAAATCGATGTTATAGGCGATGTAAGGCCGTTCGCGGACTAATTCGTTTGGCTTCACAACAAAGTTGCTGACGTACCAGCCGATTATTTGGACGCCGAGATAGCAGAGCACGGCGAAAACCACCGCGGCCACCAGCCAGCGCAGGCGCGGTGCCGCTAGCAGGTTAATGCTCGCAATGGCTGCGCCTAGAATGAGTGCCCCGCAGACCACGAGCAGGCCTGTCAGCGTGACGTGCGCGTCGGTGTAGGTGACACCGCTAAAAATCGTATGCCCCTCAAACAATGCCTCAAACCGGCTGATATAGACACGCATGGCGAGGATCAGCAAGAAGAAGGCAAAAGCAGTAGAGACTCCGCGCCACGGCAGTGGGAGGGACCTATCTCTTCGGCCGGTGAACAGGTGGATGCTGCCGGTAATGAGAACAAAGAAAAAAGCGATTACACAGGCAATAACGGCCAGCGTCAGCAGCCAGCCTGTGATGAACTGCCATGCGGGTAAGGTGAATAAGTAGAACTGCAGCGGCTTGCCGAAGATTGGGTCCACAACGCTGCCATTCATGCGCGGGGCATACCAATAAAGCGCGAAGGTAGGCCATTCAGCCATCATGGTGGCGCCGGTCACTCCGGCAACGACCAGCGACACGACCAGCACGATGAGGCGCAGGATCCGCTCAACCGGCAATTTCACTGGCTGGCGGCCGATGTAAATTATGCCGCCCTCCAGCAAATCAGGTTGGTATGCCCGCCGCAGCGCCAGAAACCATCCGTACAGAATAAGAAATGTGGCGACGAAAAATCCCGCAAAAATAAGCCACTGGAGGCTCACTGTCTTTCGGAATACATCTCCATATCCAAGCGATCCGAACCAGAGATTATCGATGTAATACGACACTGCGGTCCGGCTGCCGAAAATTAAGACAGCGATTAGGGCGAGAATGATAAGCAAACGGCGACGGCGTGGCGCAGGTCTTCGCCACTCGATGTACTCGGGCATTCCTCTATTCAGCTTTCATCAGCGCTTTCGCTACGACTCCAACTACAGGGGATTGTACCGCGTCTGCAATTGCGAGGAGACCAAGACTGCGTCATGTCGTCTTGCTGTGCCGAAATTAGCACTGCGCCATAGCCTCTGCGAGGCAGGCCGATTACAGCGCGGGAACGAAGCGATAGGGGAGATACGCCGGTTCCCACACGTTAGCGTGGATGCGAGACTCCAAAGACTGTTCATTCATCGATTCAGCCGCGCCGTCGCTCATGGCCTGAAGTGCAACCGCTTTTGCCACGGCAAATGAAACCGAGCGGATTTCCGAAACTGGCGGGAGCAAGCGGCCTGACTTGCCTTTTCTGGAAGGAGAAAGTTCAGCAAGACATTGAGCAGCCGCTGTGAACATGGCATCCGAAACCCGCCTGGCGCTCACCGACAAAATCCCAAGGCTCATTCCAGGGAAAATGTAAGAGTTGTTGATCTGATCGATGGGTACTTGCTTTCCATTCCAATTCACGGGTGCGAATGGACTGCCGGTGCCGATGAGAGCGCGCCCATCGGTCCATGCGATCAGATCCGCGGGCACGGCCTCAGAGCGCGAAGTTGGATTTGAAAGCGGAAAAATAATCGGTCTCGCCACGGTTTCAGCCATGGCGCGGACTACTTTTTCAGTGAAGGTTTCGGCTTGTCCTGAAACTCCGATCAACACGGTTGGTTTGGCATTGTTCACAACGTCTAACAGAGTAATCTCACCCGCACGCCGCAACCGCCAATGAGCAACGGTAGAACGAGATTGCACAAAAGCCTGCTGCGAGGGGCGAATTCCCGCCATACCCTCGACTAAAAGACCATCCTTGTCAATTGCAAAGAAACGGCGGCGCGCTTCTGATTCGCTCAGGCCCGCACTCTTCATCGCATTCAGAAGAAACGAAGCGATACCAATGCCTGCCGATCCCGCGCCGAAAAGCGCGATGCGCTGCTCGGTAAGAGGCACACCGGTGACGTTGATGGCCGCGAGCAGGGTTCCGGCAGCGACCGCAGCAGTTCCTTGAATATCGTCATTGAAGGTGCACAGCCGGTCACGATAACGCTCGAGCAAACGTGCTGCGTTGATTCCGGCAAAATCCTCCCATTG
>JASIKQ010000452.1 GCA_030049565.1 Candidatus Sulfotelmatobacter sp. | reverse complement strand
CGGGTTCGACCAGGCTGCGCATCGCCGATGTGGGGACTGGTTCTGGCTGCATTGCGCTGGCTTTGGCCAGAGAGCTGCCCAACGCGGAGATTCACGCCATCGACGTTTCTGCGCAGGCGCTGGAGATTGCGCGGGCGAATGCGGCGCGACATGCGCTGGAATCGCGCATTCGCTTCCATCAGGGCGATTTGCTGGCGGGATTTGAGGCTGGGTTCTTCGACTTGATCGTTTCCAATCCTCCTTATGTGGGAGAGTCGGAAGAGGATCAGGTGCAGCTCGAAGTGCGCAAGTTCGAGCCGCGAAACGCGGTGTTTGCTGGGCCAAAAGGAACGGAAGTGATCGAGCGGCTGATTCCGCAAGCGCGAGCGGCGCTAAAGGCGAAAGGATGGTTGCTGATGGAAATCAGCGGCACGATTGCGGAAGAAGTGAGGCGTCTGCTCAAGGATTGGGATGAAGTTCAGCTTCGGCCCGATTTGCAGTCGATTCCGCGAGTCGCGCAGGCGCGAAAATGGAGAATGCTTGTCAAGTGGGGCGGGGGCGGGAATTTGGGCTAAGTTGTTGGCTTTGCGGGGAATAAATAGGTGGGCGGGATGTCCCAATTTGCCCTTGCGGTTTGATATCCTAATAATAGGATTTTGGGCGCACGCTGCGGCGTGCGCCTTTTTGTTTGTCGAGGGCGGCGGTTTTGGGGCGCGATACGTTGCAAATGGGGCTCGGCGGCGGAAAAGTTTCGGGAAAAAGTCGCGCCGTGGCGCTGGGGCTGAAGCCCCACGCACAATCGGGGCTTTTACGCGGCGCTGCAGCGCCGCTCTTCCACGGTTAGATGGGTTTGCCGCGGAAGATCCAGATCAGTTCGATGATCAGGATTACGACCACCATGAGTTCCAGCACGAAGGCGCGGCTTTGGTTGAATTCGTCCACCATGAAGCGATAGAGCTCTTCGGCGGTTTGCAGCTTTTGCTGGACCAGGTTTTTGTAGTCGGGGACTCCGACTTTTTGCGCGGCCAGCTTGTAGAGGCGGGCGGAGAACATGTCGCTGAGGAACTTGATGGCGTTGTCGGCGCGCTCGGTGAGCTCGCTCACGTCGAGCAGGACGGTGTGCAGCTTGCTGGCGGCGCGGGCGGTGCGCCAGCGCGACCACATGCCGTGACCGCCGCGATCGAGGAAGGCGTAGACATCTTCGAGCTGGCGGGTGAGGAGGTCGTCGTAGTAGCGGAACTCGAGGAGCTGCGAGTTGGCGTATTGCACGAGCTGGATGGCGGTTTCGGCGCCTGCGGGAGTGTCGTAGATGAAGGCGGCGTTCCATCCGATGACCGCGAGGTCGGAGGAGTAGTAGGAGATGCGGGATTGGAAAATTTCCTGGCGCTCGCCCTCAGAGAGCGGCTGGGATTCGCCGCGGATGACCTGGGCGATGTATCCGGCTTGCGTGGTAAGAAGATCGGCGGCGGTGGGTGAACCGGCAATTTCGCGCAGGTGGAAGATGAAATAGTCTTCGCGGAGCCACTCGCTGGGGTAGGGCTTGACGTTATAAGGTTTGACCAGCGCGGGAGCGGCGCGCTCGAGTTTTTGCTTGACGATGCGGGTAGCGAGACTTTCGAAGTTGGTGTCCCAAACCCAACGTGAGGAGAGTTGGACGAGCTTATCCCAGTCGCCGGAAAAGGGCAGCTCGAAGACCACGCTGACTACGCCATAGTCGTAGTACTTGATTTCGCCCTGGAGGTGCTCGCCGCTTTCGAGAACAAGAGGATCGAGGGCCTCTTCGACCGGGGGACGCTGGTAGCGGACATAACCGGGGGCGGAGTGCTTGAAGCTGGCGGCGGCGGTGCGGGCGCCGAGGATGTCGCGGAGCTGGTCGAGTCGGATTTCTTCGCAGACGTCGAACTGCATGAGAACCAGAACGGAGCCGCAGAGCGGGGCGTCGGGCGGCTTGGCGGCGACGAGGGTGGGCAGAGCCTCGGCGGGGACCTTGGCGGCGGCAGGTTCGACTGGGGCGAGAAGCGTGGTGTTGTCGATTTCCATAGCGTTGTTTCTTTCTGACTGGCGCGCCAGGGATTCGCGGCGTCAGATTGGGATGCCGACAGGTGAGCCGGGCGATCTGGCGACTGCTGCTCTATTGTCCCAGAAAATCACGAGGATGGGGAGGGTTGTTGTAAGTTGCTGGGCTGTAAGCAGTTATGTTTCATTCGTAGGGGTAATACTTAGCCTGCGTCCAGACTTGAACCTTCTTCTTTCCTGGCCGTGCTCGCCCTTGGGATACTGCCGGGATAGGGATGCTTCGACTGCGGTTGAGCTTCGCATTGGCGAAGCTCAATCCTCGCTCAGCACGACAGGCCTTCCGGGAACAGATCGGAGTTCCGCAAATCCCCGGGGCAAAAGCCCGCAGCTAGCCTCCTAGTCCATCGTTCGATACGTATTGTTCGAGTGCGTCAAGTTCGCGGCTGAGGTCGTCGACGCGCCACTCGAGCAGGTTGCGGATAGAGAGGACGCCGAGCAGCTTGCCATTGTCGTCGGCGACGGGGAGATGGCGGAAGTGGCGCTCGAGCATGGTGGCGAGCGCCTCGCCGGGGCCGGTGCGGCGGGTGGCCATCTCGACGGGGATGGTCATCAGCTCGCGGACCGGGGTGGTCTGCGGGTCGAGACGGCTCAGGGCCAGCTTGCGGAGCACGTCGCGCTCGGTGAAGATTCCGGCGATGCGGAATTCGCTGTCGACCACGGCGACCGCGCCAACATGGTGGTCGAGCATTTTGTTGATGGCGTCGGCGACGCTGGCCTCGAGCGGAACCGCGGCGATTTCCCGGTCACAAAGTTCCAACAGGCTCATAAGACCTCCTCATTCTCAACAGCCCCGGTCCGATCCGAACATAGATTGATGAATTATGCTCACGCCGTTGGCGATGTCAAGCGAATTAACGTGATTTTACGAATCTTTAATTCACGGGCGAATCCGTTTTGAACACCTTGCCGTCTTTCATCACGAACTGCACATTTTCGAGTGCTTTGATGTCGCGGAGGGGATCGGCGTTGACCGCGATGATATCGGCGTACGCGCCGGCTGCCACTACGCCGAGTTTGCCTTCCATGTCGAGCAGAGCTGCGGCGCGTGAAGTGGCGCTTTGAATGGCATCCATCGGCGACATGCCGAGATCGGTCATGCGGGAAAATTCCTGCGCGATGGCCTCGGTCCAGGGAATTCCGCCCATGTCAGTGCCGAAGGCGATCTTTACGCCAGCTTTCATCGCCTTGCGGAACGATGGCTCGTGCACGGCGACGCGGAGACGGTCGCGCTGACCTGCCGGGGTGTCGGCCGGAGCCCAGTCGTGATAGTAGGCGCTGAGGGTCGGTACCAGCCACGTACCTTGCTTGACCATTTGCGCGATGGCGCCGTCGTCGAGATCGAGGCCATGCTCGATGGAGTCGCAT
>JASIKQ010000451.1 GCA_030049565.1 Candidatus Sulfotelmatobacter sp. | reverse complement strand
TGACATGGATTGCTCCATAGCGTCGAGATTATTAGTTAGACGGGCTACCGGGGAAAAAGCATACTCTCAGGCATACTGGAACTTGTCACGGGAAAGTATTTTTTCGGGAAGGTTTGCACGCCAAAAGGGCGAAAAGAGGATTTAAGATAGCAGACCGGCAGTGTGACAGTTTGAAAAGGAGGCGAGCCAAACGCACGATTTTTGTGGCGCACAGAACGCCCTTCGGCGCGTTTCGCTTGCTCTGGGCAACAGAGCTAGGGTGTTTGTCAAACACAAAGGTACGTATCAAGATAGGAAACTTTGTTGAAAATAAAGCTTTTCCACAGTGCTCAAGATGAGACGACGCAGTACAATACAGATTGGCCACGCAAGAGCGGAGCGTGACCCCAATCCCAAAGAGGAAAGGAACTTTAATCCATGTGGAAGCCCACCAATCAGCCTCAGACGCCTGGACGGCCTGCCGAGCCGGAGCGTCCAACTATCTCAAGCCCGAGCACGCCGACGACGAGTGAACCGGCTGCGGCGGCGCGTCCGGCAGTCACCAGCACGACCGCGGATCAGGCTACCATCGGCAAGTCACTGGTGATCAAAGGCGAGGTGACCGGCTCGGAGTCGCTGTATATCGATGGACGGGTGGAAGGCTCGATCAGTCTGGCGGGCAACCGCGTCACCATCGGGCGCAATGGCGTGGTAGCGGCCAATATCAATGCGCGGGAAATCGTCGTGCTGGGAAAAGTGCGCGGCAACCTGACAGCCAGCGACCGCGTGGATATCCGCAGCGATGGCTCGCTTACCGGCGATGTAGTAGCGGCGCGCATCTCGATTGAAGATGGCGCCTACTTCAAGGGCGGCATCGATATCCGCAAGGCTGGGCAACCGACGCAAGCCAAGCCGAACGGCGAAGATAAGAGCATTCCGATGCCGGAGCCGGCGGCAATTGGCGCGCGGGCGTAGTTCGTTGCGAGGGCACCTTACGCAGTTCCAAGGGAAGTCGAATTCTAATGACGCGAGGCACGATACTGAATATCGTGCCCCGCATCTGTTGGTCGAGTTTTCCCGCGAGTAGTTCCTACCTCTAAATTTCCATTTACTAAACCGCCGTTCTCTTCACTAAAACGAATACTTCAACGAGAACTGGATGAGCCGGGGTGTGCCGTTCGTGGCCGTGATTTGGCCCACGTGACAGGTGGTCGAAGCCCCGGGACAGGAGCCGGCTTCGACGTCCGCATTCCCGGTAAATTGCGGATTCTGGAAAGATGGATGATTGAACAGGTTAAAGAACTCGGCGCGGAAGCGCAGGTCCTGACGTTCGCCGATCTTGAACATCTTGCCCAGCGTGAAGTCCACGTTCGACTGCCTTGGACCGAGGATGCAGTTGCGCGGAGAGTTGCCAAAACCGGTGGCACCGTCAGGGGAGTTCGGCACGGGCAGGACCGGTGTGTAGGCGGCGGGGTTGACCCAATTGGCGATCTTCGTGGGCAGACTGCCGCTATTCAGGGCGTTGCCGCAACTGAAGCCGGGAGCAAAGTTTGCGGTAGCTTCAGGAGGGCTAGGGGGTGCGTAGGCCGTGGCGCCGTCCACATCAGCAATCGTGATCGGCGAGCCTGATTCTGCGACGATCACGCTATCCACCTCCCAACCGCCCAGCACGTACCCCGTCGCATCGTGCCGACTGGCAAAGAACGGTAAGTTGTAGTTGAGGCTGGCAACGAATCGCTGGGGATGGTCGAAGTCGGAAAGGCCGCGGGAGGCCAGCCCGCTATTCTGGTCGTTGACGCGCGTCACGAACGCCACGCTGGCGGTCGAAACGTCGTCGATCGACTTGGACCATGTATAGGCGCTCTGGAAATACAGCCCCTTGGAAAAGCGGTGCGAGACGGTGGCCTGTAAGGCGCTGTAGTGAGAATCGGAATTGGGATAAAACGCTTCCAACGCAACCGGATTGACGCCTAAGTATGGCGCTCGCGCCCAGGCATTGGAGGTCGTGTTTGTGTTGATCACGAATTGGGTGCCGTTGGGATCGCCGTTGAGGCAGTTCGCATGGCACGTGAGGCTAATCGGGGCAAGCTGGCCTGCACCTCCGGGCCCAGCCAGGAGCGATTGGTCCGGATCGAATGTTGAACGCAGGTGCGTGCCCTTGGTGCCCACGTATCCGAGCTCAAGCACCCAATTTCTGCCTAACTGTCGCTGAATCGTCAAATTCCATTGCTGTGTAGTGGGAACTTCCCAGTGCAAGGGAACGGCAAGGCCGAAAAAGTCGGCCGAGGGCAATAGGGTGCCTACGGGATTAGTGGTACTCGGGCAGGACGAGTTGGAAACCACGGCCGGGCCGAACGTCGGACTTCCGGTTGTGTCGCCCGCCGGGAAGGCAGTGTCTCCCGCAAAACCCAGAAAAACCGAAGCCTGTGGCACAAAGCACGGGCTGACCTGGCCAAGGTCAGGAAGAGGAAACGTCACACCCGGCCCCGTGCAAGGCGTCCCTGCTGTCGCCGTCTGATTGAACAGACAGCCCATTTTTCCCGGCACGCTTGGTCCGGCGACGATCGGAAAGAAGGGAGACGTGAACGACAGGTTGTCGACTGCGCCGATATCTTCGCGCACGCTGTAGATGCCGTAACCACCCCGGATCACGGTATTGTGCCTGCCCAACAAGTCGTAGGCGAAGCCGATGCGCGGTTCCAACACGGTGGAGTATTCGTTGTTTAGCGCAGCGTCATTCAGCGTGCCCGTGAAGCCCGAGAAACCATATTTGCTCACGCAACTGGGAAACACGAAGATGTTGCCGATCGTATTAGCGTTGTTCAGCACCGCGTTTCCCAAGTGACAGAGGCTGTCGGAAGCTGCGCCAACCCACTCGGTCCGAAGACCCAAATTAAGTGTCAAACTTTGCGTGGCCCGATAGTCATCCTGCACGAACGCGCCGAAGGATGGAATGTGATAGTCGTGATTGGCAGCGCCACTACCCGCTTCAGCAAAGCCGCCGTTTCCCGTATAGCCGCCCAGAAAGTTCTGGAAATCAGCCGTGCCGGAGGTGCCATCGCCGCTCAAAATGTAGGCCAGGCCAGTATCGAGCACGGGAAGAACACGGCGATCGGAAACGCGATCGATTTCGCCGCCGAAGCGCAACTGGTGATGTCCTCTGGTCCAGCTCACCGTGTCGAGATAGACAAAGGAATCGGATAATGCTTTCTGCGGTTCATTCGGGAACGGTCCCAGTTGCCAGGATGCGAATTGGAACCTGTACATGTTCGGCTGCCCGTACTGGTTATACATGCCTAGGTCGGCGGGCGAGGTTCCGGGCACGTGAACGTTCAACAAAGCATCACTGATTATGTTCACACCGAAACGAAACTCATTGATCAGCGAGTTGCTGAAGGAGTGAGTCTCGGCGATGCTGCCGAACCTTCCGCGCAAGGGAACGTCGAGAGGAAAGTTCAGGTTGGTGGCATACGCGGGATAGCCAGTTTGAACTTGCAGGTTGTCAGCGCCGAACGGTTCGTAGGTTTCCGAATCCGACCAGAAGAAGCGTTCCGAGACACGATCCTTGCTATGATTGAAATCACGGTCCCAGTTGGCGGTAAATTGATCGTCGGTATACCTGCCGGGAACGCTGAGAACTAACGGCCCGTAGTTCACGGAAGATTGACAGGTACCAGTAGCAGGGTTGAAGGTCTGCGTGACGCCGGGAGTTCCCGGGACCGTGGGAACGAGATAGCCGCCGGCCCCGCCAAACTGGTCTCCGGTGGCATTGAGTAGTGCCCGCGCGACCGGATCGATACCGCCGGGGAAAATCGTGTTAAAGCCAATGGCAGGGCAGTTGGTGGATGCCGGGCTGCTGAATACGGCTTCGAGGGCTGCAGGCGTGCGGCTACCGGGGCCACCGGGCAAGACCGGGATCGAAGTGTTGATATACGTTCCCAGCGAGTCGCCACTGCGCTGCCGCGTTCCTTCGTAGTTCACGTAGAAGTAGCCCAGCTTCGCCTTCGGGCCAACCGGGCCGCCGAAATCGCCGCCGAAAATGTTCTGCTGGAGCCTGAAGGGCCCTAGGAAGTAGTCGCCGGCATCCAGTTTGGAGTTGCGGAAATACTCCCACAGATCTCCGTGGAAGTTAGAAGTGCCGCCTTTCAGGATGGCGTTGATGTTACCGCCGCCATTACGGCCCTGAGTTGCGTCATAGAGGCTGGTGCTGACCTTGAATTCCTGCACGTCGTCGGGGTTGGGGACGGGTGTATACGTGAGTTCTCCGAAGGAATAGTCAGAGGCGGAAACTCCTTCGATCAGATAGTTGTTGTTATCTTCTCTTCCGCCATTTACGTCGATACGCACATCGCCACGGCCGAGCGCGGCGGCATTATTCAAGTTGGCAGTGGCGCCGGCCGAGAGGTCGAGCAATTGCTGGAAATTGCGCGTGGCCAGAGGAAGACTGGCGATGGTCTGGGATCCCACAGATTGGCCTGTAGTCGCGTCGGTAGTATTGATCTGCTCCACCTGGGACTGGACTTCCACCACTTCTTTCACGGTAGTGACTTTCATGACTGCGGTCATGCGGGTGGTTTCCGTGATGCGCACCACAATCCCCGGAAAGGTGGTGACGGGGAAGTTTGCCGCGCTCACCGTCACTGAGTAGGTGCCGACAGGCAAAAGCGTCGCCGCGAATGATCCTGAAGTGTCCGTGTTCACAACGCGCAGCACTTCGCCGGTAGCTTCATTCTTGATAGTCACCTTGGCACTGGCGATGACGGCTCCCGTCGGGTCTTGAACCACTCCTCCAATTGCGCCGGTAGCGCCGCCTTGCCCGAAAATCATGCCGGAAGACACCGCCACAAACAGACCAGATGCCACTATCAGCTTGCGAAGTGAATACATCGTTTCCTCCGAAGGAGCGAATGACTGTTGGCTCACGCGCGCATTGCAGCAAAGATAACTGGGAGACACACTAACGCGCTGCGAGTACACCCATATATCACGATCTTCAGCCAATGTTCAAGAAATATGCGCAGCGGGGTGATGGCCGCATTCGATTCGTCTCATCGATTTTTGTGATAAGAAAAACGGAGGATTAATCTTCGACAGGCTGCGTGGTCATTTCGGCAGGTTCGCCGCCAGCGACGGCTTGAGCGATGATGAGACGCCGGGCTTCTATGCGGATTTTCGGCAGATGCAGCGCGAACCAGCACGCGCCTGCGATGCATGCCAGGCCGCCGATTTCCACGGTGCGCGGCGCGCCCAGACTCTCAGCAAAGGCTCCGCCGAGCAGCGCGCCAATGGGAGCCATGCCCATGAACATCATCGAGTAGACGGCCATGACCCGGCCGCGCAGGGCGTCGGGAACCATCACCTGGATCAGGGTATTGGAGCAGGCCATCTGAAGCATCATGCAGTAACCGACGGGCAGCAACAAAACAACCGACAGCCAGAAGATGCGAGACATCGCGAACACAATCAGGCTGGTGCCGAATCCGGCGCAACACCAGGCTACCCAGCGGCCCAACCCTTTCACACCTTCTCGGAAGGCGAGCGTCAGTGCGCCCAGCAGCGCGCCCACCCCGGTTGCGCCCATCAGGATGCCCAATGCGCGCGCGCCACCGTGCAGAATCTGGTCGGCGAAAATGGGCATCAGCACGACATAAGGCATGCCAACCAGGCTCACCAGACCTAACAGCAGCAACAGCGCGCGAATGGGCGCGGTCTGATTGACAAAACGAAAGCCTTCCATCATGTGCTCGAAGGGAGACGCATTCGCGGCGCGTGCGGGGCTGTGCACTCGCATCAGAGCCAGCCCGATGATCACCGCAATATAACTGACGCCGTTGGCGAAAAAACACCAGCCTTCGCCAATCTTCGCCACTAAAATTCCTGCAATGGCTGGACCGATTACACGCGCGCCGTTGAACATGGAGGAGTTAAGCGCGATAGCATTCATCAGATCGTCTTTGCCGACCATATCGACGAGGAAGGATTGGCGACCGGGAATATCGAACGCGTTTACCACTCCCAACAGAGCGGCCAGCACGAACACGTGCCACACTTGAACCGTGCGTGTCAAAGTCAGCGCCGCCAGAATGAAAGCAAGCACCAACGAAGCCGTCTGCGTGGCGATCACCACGCGCTGGCGGTTGTGACGATCGGCGGCGAGGCCGCCCAAGGGTGCGAAGAGAAACACGGGAATTTGCCCAGCGAATCCGACCGAGCCAAGCAGCAGCGCCGAGCCGGTGAGGCGGTAGACCAGCCACGATTGCGCGACGTTCTGCATCCAGGTGCCGATCAGGGAGATTAATTGTCCGCCGAAGAAAAGCTGAAAGTTGCGGTGACGCAACGCCCGCCAGGCCACTTGCCGCCTTGAAGCGCGGCCGTCGGCGGTTTCCGTACCGTTGGTCGCGGCATTTTCCTGGATTGGGAATCTCGACTCGGCCACAGATTATTTGGATGACGCGCTCAGCCTTCTCGACTACTATAACTTGCGTCGATCTTGGAATAGCACGCAGAGAGTTTCCCGAAGCGAAGTGTGTCGGCAACAATTGATCCCGCGGGCAATAAATTTTTGACTTCCAAGACCGGCCCGACTGCGCTAAAGTTTGGGTTGCGCAGCGAAGTTTTTTGCAGCCAGTGGTAGTTTTTTCGGCAAAACCATAAGGAAGCGAGCGCCCATGACCGCCCTCCCAGTTGGCGTTGAACGCCGCATTGGACAGCGCTTCACGTTTAATCTTCCCGTCGCCTTGCGAGATGTTTCGACCGGCGCAGAGGGCCGCGGCTTTACCCAAGACCTCAGTTCGCGCGGCGCGTTTCTATTCACTGACATGCGCATCGGGGAAGGCGCGGAGATTGAACTTACTTTGAAGATGCCGTCCGAGATAACTCTGGGCGAGAGCATGCGCGTGCGTTGTCTGGGCCGCGTGCTGCGCCTGATCAAACCCTCTGAGGGTGCAGAAAACAAAATTGGCGTGGCGGTGTGTATTCGGGAATACGATTATCTCACTGAAGCCGAGGACACTTCCCCCGATTTCCGGCGAATTTCAGCCTTGCACGGCGGCGGCGAAGCCGAACAGCCGGCTGCACCGATTCCCATCGGCGCACGCAACGTGGTTGATTAATTCGAGGGTCAGGGCTAACGGGAGTGGGTTCGAATCGCTTGGCTTAGAACGAAACCAGGTTGAATCGATCCGTTTGCTGTTTTCCAAACCAGGCCTGCAACTGCCCTTTTGGGTGCTTTGCAATCTTTCGCGGTTAGCTTAGAATGTCTTGTCGCCAATCCGTTGTCGGGAGTATCCCTGCTGTACTTCTCACGCTGTCTTGTTCCCCCGCAAGACGTAGTTTGCGCGAGTGCGAGCGAAATGCGTTGACGCGCTGCGTGCTGAGGTTACCTGGGTCACTTGGCGAACGGTACGTTCTCTTTCTAACATGCAAACAGCGAGAGAAATCAGCGAGCACCGAGCCATGCATGGCATCTCAGTAGCCCTCCTGACCGAAGATCACGATCGCTTATCTGAATTGCAGGGCCGCATTGAAGCCACTCGCCTGGCGCGAGTGGTATACAGCCACGCAGGGTTTCCGGCTGGACCCGCCGATGCCATCCTGCGACAGATTCAGGATCAGCGCGCCGAAGTGGTGTTGATCGATATTGCCCCAGCCAATCCCCAATCTGCCATTAAAGCCATCGAACTGATTCAGGCCAACACTCTTCAGCTCGCCATTTTCGCCAATGGCCCCATGCAACAACCCACCACAATCGTGGCTGCGATGCGCGCCGGAGCGAGCGAATATCTCGATAGCAGCGCTGGATCCGAAGCGCTGCTGGAAGCGCTGACCCGCTATAGCTCGAACCGCACCCGCGCCCACGGAGGCGCCGGCAAAGCACGCATCTTCACTTTTTTGAGCGCCAAAGGAGGCGCGGGCGCAACCACCGCTGCCGTCAACACCGCGCTGGCTTTGCAACAAGCTAAGGGCAACGCGGTTCTCGTGGATTTCGCTCCCGTGGGCCATGCTCAGCTTCATCTCAATTTGCGACCTGCTTTTGGAGTTCCTGACGCGCTGCAGAATTTACACCGCCTGGATGCTTCCCTGCTGGAGGGCCTGATGACCACGGCCAAGGATGGCTTGCATCTGCTGGCCGGTCCGCAACAGCCGTATCCCGCAGTACCGACACCCGCCGAGTTAGCCCGGTTGTTCGATTTGCTGGTGAACCATTATCGTTTCGTCGTGGTGGATGCCTCCAGCCGGCTGGACTCGACGACTCGGCTGCTCTCCGATCTTTCCAATGCCGTGCTCATGGTTGCACAAACCGATGTCGTTTCGTTGTGGAGTGCGGGCCGCATTCACGCTTTTCTCGAGGAAGGGACGGCACGTGATCGCGTGCGCATCGTAATGAATCGCTACAAGAAAATTCCCGGATTCACCGACGAGGA
>JASIKQ010000450.1 GCA_030049565.1 Candidatus Sulfotelmatobacter sp. | reverse complement strand
AACAAACTCTTATTGTAAACAATGCGCTGAATTTGGGCGAATCGCCGCGCGGGATCCCCGCACACTAATTCTGCTGTTCGCATTAAACTACTCCTACGATTCGCAGCCATGCCCGCCGCAGCCGAAGCCGTCACGATCAATCCCGTAGCCGTCAATCGGAGCCGCATCGAATCGGTCGATCTGCTTCGCGGCGTCATCATGATTCTGATGGCGCTCGATCACGTGCGCGACTTCTTCGGAACCGGCGCCAATCCCACAGACCTCTCCACTACAACTGCCCCTCTGTTCTTCACCCGCTGGATCACTCACTTCTGCGCCCCAGTTTTCTTTTTACTCACCGGTACGGGCGCATACCTCTCGTTGCGCAGCAAGTCCAGGAGCGAGCTTTCGCGCTTTCTTGTCACTCGCGGCCTTTGGCTGATCTTCCTGGAACTCGTCGTCTCCCGCGGCCTGGGATGGCAGTTCAACTTCGACTATCGCTTGACGGTGCTGCTCGTGCTCTGGGCACTGGGATGGGCAATGATCGTGCTTTCGGCATTGGTCTATCTTCCCCCGGCCGTTGTAACTGCTTTTGGCCTGGTGATGATCTCAACCCACAACCTGTTCGACCTGATTCAGTCGACGAACCCGTTGTGGTCCATTCTGCACGTGCCCGGGGTGATCGCATCCACGCCACGATTCCAAGTTTTTGTTGCTTATCCACTGATCCCGTGGATCGGAGTCACCGCCGTAGGCTATGGTCTGGGACAAGTCTATCGCTGGCCTGCCAGCCGCAGAAAAGCCTTCTTGCTGCGCGCGTGTCTCGCCGTAACCGCACTGTTCATCGTCCTCCGCACAATCAATTTGTACGGCGATCCGGCGCCGTGGGCTAAACAAAACTCCGCAGTCTTCACTGCGCTCTCATTTCTCAATGCCACCAAATACCCGCCGTCCCTGCTGTTCTTATTAATGACGCTCGGCCCGGCCCTATTTTTTCTTCGGGTGTTCGATGCCGGCCTGCCCAACCTTTTGCACCCAGCATTAATTTTCGGTAAGGTACCCATGTTCTACTATCTTCTTCACATCCCACTCATTCATCTGCTCGCAATCGCCACGTGCTTTGCGCGTTACGGCCGCGTGTACTGGATGTTCCAGTCGCCCGCAATTCAGTTTTTCCCAATTACCTTCCCGCCGGACTGGGGATATTCATTACCGATCGTTTATCTGGTTTGGGCAATCGTCGTGATCGCACTCTATCCGCTCTGCCGCTGGTTCGCAGGAGTGCGCCGGCGGCGCACTAACTGGTGGCTGAGTTATTTCTAGGGAGGCGTCCACTACGATGTTTGAGTGCATCGATGCGTTGGAGTTGCCGACCGAGGGAATTTACAAATATTCCACAAATGAATCCGCCACATCCGCGCCGTGATTATTGGCGATGCGAGTGGCCGCGCGCTCGACATTCTTCATTAAGCCATCGAGATAATCACGGGAATCAGAAATGGCGACCACGCCAATCGTAGCCCGATTCCAAATGTTGCTGGGTTCGACTTCAGCGACCGACACATTGAAACTTGCGCGCAGCCGGTCTTTCAAGCTGCGCACCACCTGGCGTTTGTCTTTGAGCGATTGTGCCGCTTCGATGTGGAGTTCGAGAGTGAGGGAGGCGATCATGAAGCTCTTAGCCTTTAGCAGTTAGCCATTAGCCCAGATTGAAAGCTAATTGCTAAAGGCTAATTGCTAAGAGCCGCTCTTACGCGATCACTTCCGCGGCAATTCTTTCCGTAACGAACGCTTCGATCACGTCGCCGATCTTGATGTCGCCGTAATTCGCAATCGAGATGCCGCACTCCATGCCGTTGTGAACTTCCTTGGCATCGTCTTTGAAGCGACGAAGCGAAGCCACCTTGCCTTTGAATACCTGCACGTTGTCGCGCAGCAATCGGACTTCGGAATCGCGCTTGATCAAACCATCGATCACGCGGCAACCGGCCACGGTCCCGACCTTTGGGATGCGGAAGGTATTCAGCACCTCGGCGCGGCCATGATAATGCTCTTTAAACGTAGGTTCGAGCAGACCGCTCATCGCGCGCTTGATCTCATCCTGCAACTCATAAATGATCGAGTGCAGGCGAATGTCAACTTTTTCCTGTTCGGCCAATTCCTGCGCCTTGCGCTCCGGTCGCACGTTGAAGCCGATGATAATCGCGTTCGAAGCCGAGGCCAGCAAAACGTCGGTTTCGGTAATCGCTCCCACGCCCGAACGCAGCAGCTTCAGCCGAACCTTTTCGTTTGAAAGCTTGCCGAGCAGGTCGGTAATCACTTCCACCGATCCCTGCACGTCACCCTTCAGGATCACATTCAGTTCTTTTGTGCCCGCCGACTCGACCTGCTGCGCCAATCCCTCGAGCGACACGCGCGAACTCTTGGCCAGCGCCGCTTCGCGCGCCTTCTGCTCGCGGTACTCGGAAATTCCGCGCGCCTTATCGCGATCGGAAACCACGACGAACTGATCGCCCGCCTGGGGCAACGCCTCTATGCCGAGAATTTCAACCGGTGTCGAAGGCGGCGCCGTCTGCAACTGCGCTCCGCGATCATCGAACATGGCGCGCACTTTACCGTAGACGTTACCGACCACAAAATTGTCGCCCGCATTCAGAGTTCCGTTCTGCACCAGAACCGTCGCCACCGGACCGCGCCCGCGGTCTAGTTTCGCTTCCAGCACCACGCCGGTCGCAGCGCGTTCCCGGGTCGCCTTCAGTTCGCCAAGATCGGCCACCAGGCAAATCATTTCCAACAGCAGATTCAGATTGGTTTTCTTCTTCGCTGAGACATCAACGAAAACCGTCTTGCCGCCCCATTCCTCGGGAACCAGTCCGCGATCGCCAAGCTGCTTCTTAACGCGATCAGGCAGCGCATCCGGCTTATCGATCTTGTTGACCGCGACAATGATCGGAACCTCGGCCGCGTGGGCATGGTCGATAGCCTCAAGCGTCTGTGGCATGACGCCATCATCGGCCGCAACCACCAATACCACGATATCTGTGGCCTTCGCCCCGCGCGACCGCATACGCGTGAACGCTTCATGGCCGGGAGTATCGAGAAACACAATCTCACGCCCGTAGGCCGGTGAATCCATATCGGTGATGCGCACTTTGTAGGCGCCGATGTGTTGCGTGATTCCTCCTGCTTCGCCCTCGGCCACATTGGTGGAGCGAATCGCATCGAGCAGCGTGGTTTTGCCATGATCGACGTGGCCCATGATCGTAACCACCGGGGGACGAACCTCAGTCTCCGGCGCAGCTTCTTCGCTGGCCGCCAAGGCGGCATCCATTTCTTTGGCGGTTTGCTCTTCAAAGGTGATCACGTTGGTGTCGGCGCCGAAGAAGCGCGCCATCTCGCTGGCCAGTTCCGCATCGAGCGTCTGGTTGATGGTGGCAAAGACGCCGCGCATCAGCAGCCGCGAAATCAGATCTTTGGCGCGGATGTCGAGCTTTTCCGCCAAATCCTTCACGCTGATGCCTTCGGTAATGGTGATGCTGCGCGTGATGGGCAGGGGTTCATTCGACACCACCATGCGGGGCGGTGGGGTGTAG
>JASIKQ010000449.1 GCA_030049565.1 Candidatus Sulfotelmatobacter sp. | reverse complement strand
GGAACGAACGAATTTGAGCGCCAGCACTATCTCCGGGCCAATCACGCCTGTGACCTCGGCCAGCACAACCTATAACGATGTTGTCATGGCCCTCGGCGGCGGGCTCGATTGCCGGGTTATCCGGCGGCTCTCGGTGCGCCTGGCGCAGGTAGACTGGTACCACACCAGCATCAATCAGAACCTGTTCTACGGCAGCGCCTATGGACCTGACCGCTTCCTCACCCTGGGAAATCACGAAGACAACATAAGGATTTCAACAGGAATTGTAGTGAAGTTCTGAGTGCAGAAGAGCTTCTCGGGTTCAGGAATCCTTGCAATGCACTCCCACAAAAAGCTGCTTCCTCACAGCGCTCCGCGCGCGGTTCGGAATGATATCGGCTTTAATCAACATCGGGCAGGCCAGTTCAAAATGAGTCACTCCAATAACTGCATAAGCACTTAAAGCTCAGCCGGACATGTCCGCCGGGCATCTGTGACCCACACCTTTGGCGGTCTACACTTCAGTTCTCCCCATTTGCCGCCGATCTTCCCCCTAGGCCGACGACTTTTTGCATGTAGATGCGCAAGTGCTTGAGTGCTTAACCCTTCCAGCGGAAGGCGCCGGGCTGTGGCAGGCCGAGATGGGCGAGCACGCGATAGGCAAACTCGCGCGCCATTTCATCTAAGCTCGCGGGCCAGTAGTAGAAAGCTGGAATCAACGGAAAGACCGTGGCTCCGGCGTCCGCGGCCCGATACATGTTGCGGAGGTGAATTTTATTGAGCGGCGTCTCGCGCACGCAGAGCACCAGTGGACGCTTTTCTTTAAGGCAAACGTCGGCTGCCCGCTCAATGAGATGCGACGCGTTTCCATTGGCGATGCGGGCAAGGGTGCCGACGCTGCATGGGATGACGACCATGGCATCGACAGGATAAGAACCACTGGCCACGTTTGCTCCGATGTCGGCGTTCGACTGCACCTGAACCTTGCGCGCCGAGCGTCCGCCGGCAGAGCCAACGATCTGGCCGATGAGATTGGAGCGGCCTTTCAGTCCGAGTTCTTCCGCAAGGACGCGAAGGCCGCTGTCGGAAGCGATGAAATTGATCGCCTGCACGCGCGAGTCACTGCTGGCGGCGAGCAGAAAGTGCTTGAGAAAGATTGAGCCGCTGGCGCCGGTGGTGGCAATGGTCAGATTTTGCGGCGGGTGATTGGGCAGAAGGCCTCCGCGTTGCGACCTGAGGTCCCGAACTTTGGAGCATAGGCAGTCGTTGAACAGGAGTCAAGGAGAAGTACCTGGAAGCTAGGAGTTACAAGCTGCTGTTATGGCCTCCGCCATCAATCTTCGATCCCGCCGTAGCGCCGCACAACTCACCGCGCTGGCGGGCGTGGAGCGCGAAATCCGGGCGCAGGATTCGCACAGCCGGCGGAAGTACCTGCGCGAATTTAATCAGGCATTCACCAGCTACGCTTCGGTACTGGACTCGCAGCAATTACACGATGCGCTCCACACCGCCGATATCGTTCTGATCGGGGATTATCATGCCCTGGCTGCGGCCCAGCGGCACGCCGCAGCGCTTATCGAGCAACGCGCTCTGGCAGGGGATCGGCGTGTCGTGCTCGGCGTTGAAACCATCTTCGCGCGTGACCAGCATATTGTTGACGAATGGTGGCGGCGAGAGATCGACGAAAGCGAACTGCGCCAGCGCATCCGCTTCGACATTGACTGGGGCTACGACTGGACTCCGTTTTATGAATTGCTCGTGACCGCACGCGAGCATGGCGAGGCCATCTACGGCCTCGATTGCATGCCCCGAGAAAATCTACGCAAGATCGGTGCCCGCGACCGCCATGCCGCTGCCAAGATCCGTGAAATTCGCGAGCGCCATCCGGGTGCGGTGGTCTTCGTGCTCTTCGGAGAGTCGCATCTCGCACCGAAACATCTGCCCCGCGTGCTTCGGGAGGAAATCTCCGAGGCAAGAATCCTGACAGTGCTGCAGAACGTTGATGCACTCTACTGGCACGCCGCGGGAGAGCGCGCCGACAAAATCGAGGCAGTGCGTGTAAACAACGATGTCATTTGCGTTTTCAATGCCACGCCGCTGGAAAAATATGAAAGCTACCGGCTCTTTCTCGATCAATGGAGCCGCTGCGATACGGGCCCAGATTTCGCGCCCACGATCTACAACCTGATTGACAGCCTGGCCAGCTTTCTCGAAATCAACCGCTATTCACCGCACAATGGCAGGCAGCCGAAATTCTTGATCGACATGCTTCCGGAAGTTCACGGCAATGCCTCGGATGCGATGCTGCGGCGGCTGCTGTCGCGCAGAGGAATCGACGAAGCACTGTTGGAATCGATGCTGGCCAACGTCGGGGAGCGGGGCAGCGCCTATCTGCCGCAATTGAACGCTTTCCATGTCCGCGAATTCAAGATGATGCATGCCGCCGAAGATGCTGCGCGCTTTCTGCATCATGCCTGCCGGGGCTTGCCCCAGCGGGTGAATGGGCACGGCCCGAACAACAATCAGACAGCCGCCATCGACGATTTTTACAGACGGGTCATTGAAGACGCCGTCGCTTACTTCGGATCATGTGTTCTTTACCCGGCGAGGCCGGCACCTGATGACACTGCCCCTTGTCCGGTGTCGCGTGCGGCACTGGAAAAAGCTGCGCAGGAAGCCGGGCGCGGCCACGAGGCACAATTGGAAGCGAGCGCCCAGACGTGGGGGTACCACCTGGGCG
>JASIKQ010000448.1 GCA_030049565.1 Candidatus Sulfotelmatobacter sp. | reverse complement strand
GCCATCGTCGCTGACTTCGACCAAGACCTGATTGCCCTGATGGTACGCGTTGAGGCGGATCTTGCCTCTTGCCGGCTTGCCTTTAGCCTGCCGTTCTTCGGCGGCTTCGATGCCGTGACTGACGGCGTTGCGCACCAGGTGCGTCAGTGGTTCAGCGATGATGTCGAGGATGCCCTTATCGAGATCGGTTTCCTGGCCCAAGAGCTCTAGATCGACTTCGCGGTTGCACTGGCGAGCCACGTCGCGCACGATGCGCGGAAATCGGCGGAAGAGTTGCTCCACTGGGACCATGCGAATTTTCATCACCGAGCGCTGAAGATCGTTCAGCACCCGCGACTGAAACGCCATAGCGTCAGCGAACTTGCCGCGCAAGGCTTCTTTGGGATAGCGCTTGCCCAGTTCGTTGAGCGCTTGTTGCAACATGGACTTTCCAATGATCAGCTCGCCGACCAGGTTCAGCACGTTGTCGATGCGGCCGGCTTCGACGCGCAGAATGTTCTCCGCGGCAATGTGCTGGCTTGGGGTTTCGCTTGCCGGTGCAGCAGGAGTTTCCGTGGCGGCCGGCTGACTAGTGGGCAGTATGGCAGGCCCGGAATTGTTTCCCAAGTTTGTGGGCGCCGTAGGCGTTGCGTTATCTCCCGGCGATGCCTTACCAGCAGCCTCAGCCGCCGAAGGTTTGGATGATCCAGCTTGGATGAGCATTACGCTGACGTCGCCTGAGATCGTAGGAATGTGGCATTTGCTTGCGATCTGATCTTTACCTTGCTGGCTGGCGAATATAAACTCCACCTGCCTGGAGGCGGCGGGAGATTTTGCGTCGGGCCGCACCACCAGCACCCGCCCTATCCCGCTGATGGCGTGTTGAATCATTTGCCGGGCGGCGATGGGCATCGTGCAGTGAGGATCGATCTTCACCACGATATCGTAGAGGTCGAAACCGGCGGCTTGGGCTGCTGCCACTGCCTGTCTCTCAACTGCCGTCCAATCCTTGCCGGATTCTGCCGCAGGTGGTGCAGATTTCTTTTTGCGACGAGCCTGTCCGGCCGGGGCCGCCGTGGTCAGTTCACTGATTCTCTGCCTTAACGGTTCCGTTGCCGGAAGCGCAGTCCCTCTCTGGTAGGCGGCGATAATTTCGCCAAAAACGTCCGCAGCGGCAAAGGCGATTTCGGCCAGAGCGGCATGCGCGGCCGTGCCTTCCAGGGAGAGCGCATCTTCAAACTGGTGTGCCAGTTCGCTCAGTTCGCGCAGCCCGCACGCGGCTGAATCGCCTTTCAGAGTGTGCACAGTACGTCGAATGGAACGAACGATTTCCTCATCGCCGGGATTCTTCTCCAGCTTGAGAGTTTCTTCGTTCAGCGCTTGCAGCAACTCCTGCGAGGTCTCAAAGAACAGCTCCCGCAGTTCCGCGCCGCGCTCATCGGGAGGAGTGCTCACTCGCGCACCTCCATTCGCTGGTATGCCGTTCCGCTGTCGCGATGCACCATCTGAAATTTATCGGTTAGCCCGAGCAGGCTTTCCGCATGGCCCACGAAGAGGTAGCCGCCGGGGTTAAGGCAGCGATAGAACTTTTCCACCAGCCGCTTCTGCTCGGCTTCGTCAAAGTACATCATCACGTTGCGGCAGAAGATCACGTCGTTGCGCTGGGGAAGGTATTCGGTCTTGAGATTGTGGAAGTCGAAGTGAACGATTTCTTTCAGAGCTTTCTTGATCGCGTAACGGTCGCCCACCTTGTCGAAGTAACGCAGGCGGAAGCTGTAATCGACGGTGGCCATCTGGTGTTCGTTATAGATGCCTTCCTGCCCGGTGCGCAGAACCGAGTAACTGATATCGCTGGCCAGAATCTCCACCCGCCATGGTGGAGGAATCAAAGGCTTGGGAAGCGCAATTTCCACCGGCAGCGGGTTGCGTAAGTAGTAATACGCCAGCGCGTCCGCCGCCATCATGGCCAGGGTATAGGCTTCCTGCCCAGTGGAGCAGCCCGCGCTCCATACCCGGATGGAGTATTCGCGGTGCGCCTGTTTGCGCTTGAGCATCTCCTCCAGCACCTGTTTCTGGAACAAGTCCAATTGCGCCTTGTGGCGGAAAAAACTGGTCTCGTTGACCGTAAGGTTTTCCACCAAGCGCGCCAGCTCGCCCTTGCCCTCGGCGCTGATCAACATGCGATAGTAGGCGTAAAAGGAATCGACGCGGCATTCTCGGAGGCGGCGCAGCAGACGGTCTTGCAGGAAATGAGCCCGGCGCTCGTCGAAGGCCATGCCGCACTCCTGGTATACCAGCGCCTGCAACAAGCGCAGTTCCGCATCCGTCAAAATGGGAGCAGGTGCCGCTCCGAAAGTGCTCATGCTTAGTCTCGATCCTCGTTTCGCATACTGCTCTCCCGGCGGCCGATAAGTGAGAAGAAATGCTTCGCCAAGACCCAGTTGCTTCTATCGCCCTGCCGCCGCGCGCGCTTCTGTCTTATCGTTTTGGTTTTCTGCTTTGCCGTTCTGCCGCATCAAACTGGCCGGGGCCAACAATTTCGTCATGTCCAGCAACACGATCAGTCGGCCGTCGACCTTGCCCAGTCCCGTAACGCAGTTCAGCCCGCCTTCCTGAAACGCGGTGGGGGGAGGCTCCACGTTTTCGCTGGCGATTTTCAATACTTCCGAGGCCGAATCGACGATCAGGCCCGCCAGCTTACCCGCGTGCTCCACCACCAGAATCCGATTTTGTTTTTTCAACGTGGCCTTCTTGTCTCCGAAGCGCTTGCGCAGATCCATGACCGAAACGATCTTTCCCCGCAGGTTAATCACACCTTCGAGATAATCGGGCGCATCGGGAACGGCAGTGATCTCGGGCACGCGCACGATCTCGTGCAAAGACGTGATGGGCACGCCGTACGTCTCGCGGCCCACGTGAAAGCCGACGATATGCAGTTCGCGGGTCATCACTTCTCCTAGGGGCGGGCTGCCGCCGCTGCGCGGCGAGCCGGTTGCGCTTTCTCTTCGGTTGGGCGGCGCGCACCTTCCTCGAGTGTGAAGCGGTCCATAAAGTCGAGCAGCCCACGTGACATCTTGGACATCTGATCGGCAGAGGCCGCCAGTTCGGTCGAGCCCGAGGTCGATTGCTGCACCAGTTCGCGCATGCGCTCCATGGCTTTGACCACGGCCTGTGCCCCCGAGGCTTGTTCTTCCACGGCCGAGTTGATTTCGTGCGTGATTTCGTTCAGCCGTGTAGTGGCGCGGGCGATCTGCGATGAGCCGTGCGATTGCTCATTAGTCGCCGCGCCGATTTCTTGTGCGAACTTGTAGACTTCCGTGACTACGTTCGAAATCTTGCGCAGCGCCGCGTTCAGCTCGCCGCCAAGATCGAGACCCTCGTTGACGATGCCGGTGGAGCGGTCCATGTTCTCAACCGCCTTGCGGGCTTCCTTCTGAATGCTCTGAATCAGCTCGGAAATTTCCTTGGTGGATTGTGCCGACTTTTCTGCCAGCTTGCGCACTTCGTCGGCGACAACGGCGAAGCCCAGTCCGTGCTCGCCAGCGCGGGCGGCTTCGATGGCGGCGTTGAGAGCCAGCAGGTTCGTCTGCTCGGCCAGATCGTCGATGACTTCGATGATTTTGCCGATATCGTCGGCGCGCGCCCCCAGGGCGCTTATGATTTCGCCCGAACTGGTAATGGTTGAATTGATGCGATTGAGGCCGTCGGTGGCTTTTTCCATGGTGGAGATGCCGCTGTGTACCTCCTCGCGCGAGCGGTTGGAGATGTCAAGCAGCACTTTGGCGGTATCCGCGACGCGTTGAATCGAGGCCACCATCTGATCGATCGAAGCCGAAGTTTCGCTCACGCTGGAGGCCTGCACCTGCGTGCTCTTCACCATGTTCTGCACGTTCACACTCATCTCGTGCATGGTGCTGGTGACTTCGTCAATGGCAGACGAAGCTTGCAGGCCGATCTTGGCGGAATCGTCGGAAGCGTTAGCCACTTGACCGCTGGCAGTGGCTACTTGCGCCGATGCGTCACGCACGCTGCGAACCAGCCGTCCCAGGCCTTCGATCATTTTGACGAACGCGTTACCCAGAGTGTCATTGGCGGAGCGTGGCTTGACCTGGACGGTGAGATCGCCGCCGGCAATGGCTTCCGAAACCCCCGCCATCTCTTTCAGATACGTAACCATCTTGGCAAAGCTGCGCGCCAGTTCGCCGATTTCGTCATTGCCGTTGACGTCGATGCTGTGGTCTAGATCCCCGGTATCGCCGATCTTCCGCGAAACCTGCATCAGGTTGGTAAGGGGCTCCGTAATCGATTTGGCGGTGCGGAAGGCAATGATCAAGCCTAAACAGAGAGCGACCAGGGTGCTGATTACTGCGGCCATGACGGTCAACGCGCTGGCGGTCTCGTCGGACTTGCGCCGGGCATCGACCAGCTTGCGGTTTTCGCCGTCGGCCAAGTCGAGTTCGTCCGTCGAATTCTTCACCCACGAGGAGGCGTCTTTTTGCAGGTAATAGATTTGCAGTTCGGCGACGGTGGCGTTGCCGGAATCAACATCTTTGCGCTTGTCGATGAGCGGCTGGGCAAACTCCTTGCCCCAAGCCGTTTCCAGCTGAGCGACCTTGGCCAGCGCGGCTCGTTCCTGATCGGAGTTAGCCAGGCTCTTGCCTTCCTCTAGCTTTTCGCTCAGCGTGTGCAGGCCTTCGTTCATGCGGTCGACTTCGCGGGTATCGCCACTCAGCAGGTAATTGCTCAGGTAGAGGCGGTTCTGCATCATCTGGAAGCGCACTTCGTTGGTGGCGTCAGCCAGTTGCAGCGAAGCTGCCGCTGCGGCTTTGGCAGCATGCTCGCGTTGCACCGCCAGCAGGTTGACCAGAAACAACACCACCACCATGCTCAGGATGATTCCGAAATTCATGTACAGCTTTTTCCCAATCGTCATGCCGTTTCCTCCCGCCCGGCTGCTCAACTACTGATGACCTTCAAACTTGAAATCCACTATGCCCGTGCTTTCTCCCGCGGCCGGCTCGAAGCGCCACTTCTTCACTGCCTCGAGGGCAGCAGACGCCAGCACAGGGTGACCGCCGATAACTTTTGCCTGTTTCACCGTGCCATTGGCTGCGACCACCACTTCCACCTTCACAACGCCTGTGATATTCATCTTCCGCGCCAGTACGGGGTACTCCGGCTGCACTTTGTTTTTCGCGCGCCGGACGAGTTCATTGTCGGCATCCTGGGCGTGAAGCATTGCCGCGCCCCCGCTGTTTGCCAGCACGATAGCAAGCAAAACAGCTCCTTTCCGCAAAGACACAATTCCTCCCGGGCACGAATGGCTTCGTGCTGGCTATGAAGCAACGGCGGGGCCATGCATCCGCTTCCGGAAAAACCAAGGTAATCTCGAGCATGTAGCTGCAAGGAAATGACTTATCGCTGATGGGGGATGAGGGTTCTCACTTCCATCTTTTTGGTTAGATCGGTCTCAGGTTACAGTACACGCTTGGAGTTCTCAGTATGAGACGCAGCCCATCTGCGCGGCCGGGATTTCACACTTTGACACCCGTACCTTCATTTCCCTTGACTCAAATTGAGATGACGAATAGTTTTCCCTTAGATTCAATAACTTGTGAGATTGGGAACGCGGCCCGCGGTGAGCTGTTGAAGGTTAAGCTGCTTAAGATAATGGGCGACAATTCGACGCTACCTAAACCCGCTGGCGTTCAGCCCATCTTCGATGAGGCGTTTCAAAAACTGCTGCTCCGCATTGCGGACGAGGCGGCCCAACAGGCGGATCCAGGTGCTTTGATCCAGCTTTTCTGCTCCGCCGCGCGCGAATTTTTTCAGGTCAGCGGAGTTTACTTCTGGCGACGTCATTCCAGCGACGAACTCGTCGGAGAACAATGTGATGGCAAGCTGGCCGGGCGTTTCGTCGGCCTGCGGCTGCTCGCAAAACACAGCGCCGTAACCGCGGAGGCGGTGCGCAGCCGCCACGCAATCTTTGTCAATCACTTGCCCTCGAGCCCCGAATTCCCTGCCGCACAGGAGTTTGGCGCACGGTCGCTGTTAGCCGCGCCGCTGGTGGTTTTCAATGAGGTAATCGGCGCC
Organism: Candidatus Sulfotelmatobacter sp.; assembly: GCA_030049565.1. Lineage (GTDB taxonomy): Bacteria > Acidobacteriota > Terriglobia > Terriglobales > Acidobacteriaceae > Sulfotelmatobacter. The sequence goes on along the minus strand of JASIKQ010000448.1, from coordinate 3,091 downwards.
GCCACGTTTTTGCACGATTCGGAGGACGATTTTTTTAATGAAGACATGGCCGCGAAGGCGACCATACTGGCTGGACAACTGGGCAGTCTGCTGGAGGCGAAGCGGCTCGGCGAAGCCTCGCGCGAAGAGCACCGGCGGGCGGAGATTCTGGCGGACGTGGCGCACGCCCTACATGGCAGTCCCGATGTAACGGCCGTGATTGAGGCTTTGGCGGACCGGCTGCGCCTACTACTGCGGACTCGGCTGGTCTCCGTGCTTCTGCGCCAGGAGGGCCCGTTCGAGCTGCGTGCCGTGTCGGCGGAGACGCCACAGCTTGCCCATTCTTTCCGCGCTGGACATGACCGCCAGACCATTCGCTTTGCCGCCGATCTGGCCCAGCGTGCGGTATCCGCAGGGGAAGCCATCTTGATTTCCATCAGTGGCGATATGCACTCCCTGGGCAGCATGGTTTCTTCCGGAACCTTGATTGCGGCCCCGTTCCGCACCGCGCGGACGCAAGGCGCGATTCTGGTATACCCTCGCCAGGACTCTGCGTTTACAACTGACGACAAGTCCCTCGTGTCGGCGATTGCCAGCTTCGGCGCAGTCGCTGTCGCTCATGCCGAGCTTTGCGCAACCGCCCAGGGACAGGCTCATGAGCTACATCAGCTCCTGGAAATTTCTTCCGAGCTCAGCTCCAGCGGCGATTTGGAAAATGCCTTTCAATCCTTCGTGGTGCGGGCCGCGGATTTTCTCAACTACGGCCGCTGCTTCATCGCGCTGCTCGAGCAAGCCCAGTTCAAGGTTCGCTATGCGGTGGCTCACGGCAAAGCGCGCCGCGTCGATACTTTGTTTCCCGAGGGCGTTGCTACACGGGCGCTGCGGGCAAAAGAAGTTTTCTGGTCCGACGATGTGCGCCAAATACCGGGGGCAAATCTGGAAGCCTTGGCCCAACATGAGGCCAAGCAGTTGCTCGCCGTGCCATTGGCCGGCGCGGATGGCCGACTGCTGGGCATGTTTGGCGTGCTCGATCGGCTCGACGGCATGGGGATCTCGCAACACGACATTCGCCGCGCGCGCGCCTTAGCCGCCCAGGTATCTGTAGTTCTGGAACTCGCGCACAACCTGCACCAGTCGGAGCAGCTCCGCAAGCGCTCCGAGGCGCTAACCGAACTGGCCCGGGAGATTGATGGGGTGCTGAACGTTCCCGAGTTGGCGCGCAAATTCCTGGAGCGGTCGATCGGTCTGCTGGGCGCACGCTCGGGCGCGCTTGCTCTTTTTCAGGACGGACGAGTCGAGAGTGTTACGCTGCACCCTTCCACGCTCAATCGCGCCCTGCAGCAGCGATTGGGACAGGTTCTTACGGATCTAGCCAACAAAGCAACCGAGCCAATCATTTCCCGCCCGGCGAGCGAGTTGCTGGGCAGTGGGGTGGCTTCAGACTTGCAATGGAACGACCTGATCGCAGTTCGACTACAGGGCCCCGACGGGAAGCTAGCAGCTTTACTTTGCCTGAGCGGGTGCGCGACGGCTCTCGGCCGCGAAGACCGCGAACTTCTTCAGGCGATTGCCAGTCACGCCGCCATGGCTTTGCAAAATGCGCGCCTGTTCACGCGGATTGAGCAATCCAATCGGCATTGGCTTGAAATCTTCGATGCCATGACCGACTTCATCGTAGTCCACGATGAAACCGATAAAGTTTTGCGCGTGAATCGCTCCTTGGCCGCGATGATCGGCGTTGATCCCAACGAACTGATTGGCGTCGACATGCGCGCACTGCTGACGCTCACCAACGAAAGCACCCTGTATTCCTGTCCCTTCTGCCGGCCAGTAAGTGGCGACTGCGACGAATTTGTTCACCCCGCACTCGACCGCACCTATCTGGTTTCGACGTCCCGCGTGCACAGCGCCTCGGGTGAAACCCTGCAGACTATCCACGTCCTTAAAGACATCACCGACCGCCGCGAGGCCGAGCGGCGCTATCGCGAACTGTTCGACAACATTCAAGAGGGACTGTTCTTCAGTACCCCCGAAGGGCGATTTGTTGAAGTCAATGATGCCCTCGTGGCCATGCTTGGCTATTCGAGCCGCGAAGAATTGTTGCAGGTCGACATTCCTACGCAAATTTATTTCTCACCCGACGAGCGCCTGCTGCACAGCGAGGCCATGGAGAGGCATGGTCACCTGCGAAATTTCGAGGCCAGGCTTCGGCGCAAGAATGGTTCGCCGATTTACGTTCTGATCAACGCCTTCGGAATGTATGACAATCAGGGGCGGCTGTTGCAGATTCGCGGCCTCATGCTCGACGTGACTGGCCTGCACACTTATCAGTCCGAGCTGCAGCGCGAGCGTGATTTTTCCAGCAAGATTCTCAGCAATACCCAAAGTTTCATCCTTGTGGCCGATACCGGCGGACTTATCAGCTATGCCAATCGGCGCTGGCATGAGGCCGGATTTGACCAGCGCGACCTGCTGGGGCATCCCTTATTGGAACTGGCCGCGCCGGGCTACGTGCGGCCACTGGCGGACGCGCTGCAAGCCGTTCTGCGCGGCGGGCAGGTCGACAATCTCGAGCTGCAAATCATGCGCGGCAGTGGCCATGCCGGTCACTTCTCCGTGAACTTGAGTCCCATGCGTGACGAGCAGGGCAACATCAACAGTGTCGTCGTTGTCATGACCGATATCACCGATTCGGCGGAGTTGCGCGATAAGCTGGTGCACGCCGAAAAGATGGCAGCGGTTGGTCAACTCGTTTCCGGCGTGGCCCACGAAGTCAATAATCCGCTGACCGCGATTCTCGGTTTTGCCGATTTGCTGTTGCAGAATCCCGATGTTCCCGAAAACGCCCGAAAAGATTTACGCGTGATTTTGCAGGAGGCGCAACGCACCCGGCAGATCGTGCAGAATCTTCTGAGTTTTGCCCGGCAGATGCCGCCACAGCGCAACGCCGTGCAGCTCAACTTGATTCTGCGCCGCACGATTCAACTGCGCTCGTACGATTTCACCAGCCACGGAGTGGAAGTGATCGAGCATCTCGACGAAGGTTTGCCCGATATCATCGGCGACGCGCAGCAGTTGCAGCAGGTCTTCTTGAACATTCTGAACAATGCTT
>JASIKQ010000447.1 GCA_030049565.1 Candidatus Sulfotelmatobacter sp. | reverse complement strand
GCTGAAGCTCGGAATATCAACGTGAACCTGGGACAACTTCAGGAATTGGCTTCGGAGTTCCAAGGCATCATCGAGCAGGTGCCGCCGCCGTTTTCGGCAAAGAAGATTCATGGCGTGCCAGCTTACAAACTGGCGAGAAAACAGCGGGAAGTTGCGCTGCCACCAGTTAAAGTAAAAGTTGAAGAATTTGCAATCCTGTCAGTAAACGGCGATCGTGCTTTATTTCGCGCACGCGTGGCCTCGGGAACCTACATGCGCTCGATAGCGCATGATATGGGGCGGAGGGTTGGCTGCGGCGCGCATCTGGAATCGCTGCGGCGCACGGCGGTCGGGGAGTTTGATATCGGACAGGCACACTCTCTCGAAGAAATTGAGGCTGCGACCAAGGACGGTACGGCTTCACAGCCATCTTCAGAGGTATGTTGCGGAATTGAAAAGCTCTTTGTTCATCCGCGGCAGTTGTTGCCACAGTTTCCATCGATTTCAGTAGACGAGGCCACGGCCATCCGAATTCGGAACGGGCGGCCCGTCAATTTGCCCGAGCTTTCCCGGGCTAGGCAAGTAAAAGTGTTCTACGGGCAAAGGGAACTGATCGCCATCGCCACGCGCGTAGCGGGAACCTTGTTTCATCCCAAGATCGTTTTCGCAGCGGAGCAGCAGTCCGCGAACCGAGCCTTATTGCGATAAAAGTGGTGGTGTCAAACCGCTGCGTGTAAAAAGTTTGAGAGTACGGTCCCACGCTTGCCATGTTCACGAAGCAGGCCACCGGTCGGCCGCAGAACAAGGCGCCGCCTTGGCAGCCGTTTTTACGGCATCCAATCGGCGATAAAAATATTCGTTTCGTGCGGGGCTTTGGCATTTCGGTTTGAAGCCCACACCAGCTTTTTGCCATCAGGGCTGAACATAGGGAAGCCGTCGAAGCCTGGGCTGTAGGTGACTCGCTCGAGTTCGCTGCCGTCGGGGTTAATCAGCCACAGCTCGAAATTGCCCATGCCACCGGTGGTGTGGGTTTCAGGATCGTAATTCGAAGAAAAAATAATCTTTTTGCCGTCGGCGGTGAAGGCCGGGCCGAAGCTGGCTGCGCCGAGGTTTGTAATCTGGCGCTTGTGGCTGCCATCGGCCTTCATGATCCAGATTTCGAGCGATGTGGGGCGGATCAGATTTTGTGCCAGCAGTTCTTGGTAATCGGCGATTTCTTTTTCGGTTTTTGGATGATAGGCGCGATAGACGATCCATTTGCGATCGGGAGAATAGGTTGGGCCGCCGTCGTAGCCGAGTTCGTGAGTGAGTTGCTTGACGTGAGTGCCGTCGGCGTCCATGGAATAGATGTCGAGGTCCCCGTTGCGCATGGAAGTGAAAGTGATTTTTTTGCCGTCGAGAGAAATTGTGGCTTCGGCGTCGTAGCCGGGCGTGTTGGTGAGCTGCTTCAGGTCGGAGCCGTCCGGGTTGGCGGTGAAGATGTCGTAGCCGGCGTAGACGGCCCAGACGTAGCCCCTGGAGAAATCCGGACGCGGCGGGCACTCGGGGCTGGCGAGGTGTGTGGAGGAATAAAGAATCTTTTTGCCGTCCGGGAAAAAGTAGCTGCACGTAGTGCGTCCCTTGCCGGTGGAGACCATGTGCATGTCGCTACCGTCGGCGTTCATGGTGAAGATCTGGTCGCACTTCACGTCTCCGTGGGAAGACTGGAAGATCAGCTTCGAGCCATCGGCGGAGAAATAGGCTTCGGCATTCTGGCCGCCGAAGGTTAATTGGCGGACGTTGCGGAGGTGCTTTTCTTGGGGAGTGGCGAGATTGGTGTCATTTTGAGCTGGTGCTATTAGGGCGTAGCCGATTGCAGCGGCGAGGAAGAGAATAAGTGCGAAAGGTGGCTTCATGGATGCGGGTAGTGTAGCAAAGGCGGGCCGGTTCTTCGGCCCGGCGTCATCCTGAGCGCAGCCGCTTTTTCAGGCGGACCGAAAGAGCCATCAAATCTCCGTGACGTCCGACTTGTACACGATCTTCGGGAAATCCAAAAAGTCTTTTTTCCATTTCTCAAAATACTTGCGATGGAACGACATATCCCCGGGGCGATATTCTCTCAAGATCGCCATGAAGGCCTCGAAGAGAGCGCGCATTTGTTAGGTGGGCGGCATAAGTGGCTCCGTTGTTAGTAGGATGTCCATCCCATCAAGCATGGCGACGACTTGTCGTAGTAGAACGCCGATTAGGACGATATCCTTCAACTTCCTTTCGCTCGACGTAAAGCACCGTGGGATGAGGCTGCTCCCATAGCTCGCGAGATCCTGTATCAAATTGGTCCACCGATACAGGTGGTTCTGACATCTAACGTCGCCTTCTCCCGATCAAGGAGTGGTTTGTATTCGGCTTCCGGTACTCGAATCAGCATTTCCTGTCCAGTCAAAGCCATAGCGCACAACATAACCGATAGATAGGAATTTCGGAAGCCGTACCGCCCTTTGGCTAGAACCAGTCTCATAAACCCAAATGAACGAGGTAACCGACCGAACTCCCATGGCCCAATGATTTCTTATCCGAGGCTGCAAGGTTCTTCACGGGAAGCAGACGGCGATTAAGTTAACAACATCCCCCAAGGCGTGCGCAATCATCACCGGCCGCAGGCTCTTGCGCCAGTATGCAAAGATCCCGAAGACAATCCCCAGCGCCGCGATTGCGATCACCATCTTGACTCCCTGGTACCAGTGGGCGACGCCGAACAGCACGCCCTGAGCCAGCACTGCGAGCGCGACACTGCCTGTCAACGCCAAACTTTGCCGTTGCA
>JASIKQ010000446.1 GCA_030049565.1 Candidatus Sulfotelmatobacter sp. | reverse complement strand
ACCCGATCTCTAATAAAAAGTCTGCCATTCGTTAACCTTATGTCATCCTGAGCGAAGCAAAACGATTCGCGATGCGAATCGTTTTGCGGAGTCGAAGGATCCCTATTAGCGCCTCGGTCCCTTGCCGTCTCAAGGCTTTCTCCCCATGTGATCACGAGCTGGAAAGTGCCTCGCAACACCTCGCTAGCCTTTCGGGGCTCAAGATGCTTGGACTGAGTGGGAGCTTCGCTCGCGAAACTCCCGCTCAGCTCAGGATGACAGGACTTCCGACAACCTCTGCTTCTTCTCTTTTTTCCCGCGCACAGGCGGAGGCTCGTCCGGCTTTTCCGGCGGTGCGGCTTCGCCCCTCTGCCGTTCCACCCACGCTCTCGCAATCCCCACGGCCAGCGCACGCACTCGCCCAATCACGCCCACCCGCTCGGTGACCGAGATCGCACCACGCGCATCGAGGATATTGAACAGATGCGAGCACTTGAGGCAAAGATCATAGGCGGCCAACACCGGCAGACGCGATAGCTCCCGCTGAACGCCATCTCCCTTTGATTTCTCTTTTGCAACGGACGCAAACTTCTCTATCAACTCCTTGCACTCCGCCTCGTACAACTCAAAGTGTTTCCACGTCTTCTCCACATCGGCGGCTTCGAAGTTGTACACGGAAAATTCCAGCTCATCCGCCAGCCGCACATCTCCATACTTAACCACGCTAGCCGTTGCTGCATCCCGAGCCCAGACAATGTCGTAAATCGAATCCACATCCTGCAAGAAAGCGGCAATGCGCTCCAGGCCATAGGTCAACTCAGCCGAAATCGGAAACAGATCTAACCCGCCGCATTGCTGAAAATAGGTGAACTGGGTGATCTCCAGCCCGTCCAGCATCACCTGCCAGCCCACACCCCACGCGCTCAGCGTCGGAGCCTCCCAGTTATCTTCCTCAAACTTGATGTCGTGCTGACGCAGGTCAATGCCAATCGCGCTCAACGATTCCAGATACAACTCCTGCACATTCTCCGGCGGAGGCTTCAATATCACCTGCAACTGCATGTGCTTGAACAGCCGGTTGGGATTCTCCCCGTACCGCCCATCCGCCGGCCGCCGCGACGGCTGCACATAAGCCACCTTATAAGGCTTCGGCCCCAGCACCCGCAAAAACGTCTCCGGAGCCATCGTCCCCGCCCCCACTTCCACGTCATAAGGCTGCTGCAACACGCACCCGCGCTCTGCCCAAAACGTCTGCAAGCGCAGGATGAGTTCCTGGAAGGTAGGCGAATTGGAGGATGGTGGCTTCACAGAGTCGGGAAGTAACGGCTAATGAGTGATTGTAGCGGAAGGAGATGACACCCGTCAGCATGGGTCGGGAAACGGGTAGTGGTGCTTTTGTACACTGTGACCCCACGACCCGGGAAACCTCCTTCGGAGACCGGGCCGGGCAACCGAGGGCGCCCGAAGTTGTCGATGGCCAAGGTCAGATGCGGGGATTCGGCATGACATCGCGAGAGCCGGCGAATTCGATCATGCGCCAACCCTTTCGTGGCAAAAAAGTGGGGGAGAAGAAAGTACCTGGGTGGCAAATACCGCGCTGAGCAAGGGGTTTGCTGGCTGCTTTGGCGTAGGCAGAATCTGATTCACGGTGTGCTAGTTTTCTGCCGATATGATCTTTCAGGAGTTTTGCTGAGAACCGGGAAAGCGCGAAAGTAGCAGCCCAATTTTGTAAGCAAGCGAGCCGAACGCGCGTTCTTTGTGACGCACGGAACGGCCCGCTTCGCGCGACTCGCCCAGTTCCTCGCTGCAGCAAAGAACGCTTGCTCAATGTGACAATTCGAACTCATTCATTAACAAAGCGAACTGAACCATCAACAAAGCGAACTCAACACTGAACATTGACCCTTTTGTTGCAACGTGTTATAAATGCCGGTTTTGCGATGGATGGCGGGCGTTCGAGAGGAGGTCTGCCAGCCCGGCGCAAACTCCGACGCGGCCAAACTCCAACACTCCGTTTCAGGTCTTGCGGTGGAAGCGTGTTCGGATTTCCGCTAATCGGCTCCCGTAGCTTTCAAGGCGTGCTGGGATGGGAGCATTGCCGGAGGCGGCACCAAAACACGTTGGAATATTCCTAATAAACGACATCATTGTGGAGGATTCATTATGCGCACCTGGCTCGCTAGTGCTGCGTTCCGAAGACGGCGTGCGGTATCCGGTTTCCTGAAAAATGGTGTGAAGAAAACTGCGCCGGTGGCTATGTTGCTTGCCGTGACCGCGGGCGCGGCGCTGGCGCAACCAGAAGCCGGCGGCGAGGCCTCACTAAAAGTTCCCGACCTTTCTACCGTTTCCTTCCTCGGCCTGAATGGTCATAACCTGCTGCTGATCGGCATCGCCTTCTGTGTATTCGGGCTGTTGTTCGGTATGACCATCTACATGCGGCTTAAACACCTCCCGGTTCATAGTGCCATGCGCGAGGTCTCTGAGCTGATCTACGAGACCTGCAAGACCTATCTGGTGACGCAGGGCAAATTCCTTTTGCTGCTCTGGGCATTCATTGCGGTGGTTATTGTGCTCTACTTCGGCTGGCTGGCGCCAGTGCCGGGCAAGTCTATCGCCGTCACTCTTCCCATCATCCTCGTGCTCAGCGTAATTGGAATGGCGGGCAGCTATGGGGTGGCGTGGTTTGGAATTCGCGTCAATACGTTCGCCAACTCCCGGACGGCGTTTGCATCGTTGCCGGGAAAACCGTATCCCGTTTACCAGATTCCGTTGGAAGCGGGCATGTCTATCGGCATGATGCTGATCTCCGTGGAATTGTTGATGATGCTGATCATCCTGCTGTTCATTCCCGGCGATTACGCGGGCCCCTGCTTCATCGGATTCGCCATTGGCGAATCGCTGGGCGCGGCCGCCCTCCGCATCGCGGGCGGCATTTTCACCAAGATCGCCGACATCGGCTCCGACCTGATGAAGATCGTCTTCAAGATTAAAGAAGACGACGCCCGCAATCCGGGCGTGATTGCCGATTGCACCGGCGACAATGCCGGTGACTCCGTTGGTCCCTCCGCGGACGGATTCGAAACCTACGGCGTCACCGGCGTCGCGCTGATCACTTTCATCCTGCTTGGCGTGAGAGATCCCAAAGTGCAAGTGCAACTGCTGGTCTGGATCTTTGTCATGCGCGTGATCATGCTGGTGTCCAGCACCATCTCCTACTTCTTAAACGGTGCGATCGCGAAGGCCAAATATGGCAAGGCTGACGAGATGAATTTTGAAGCGCCCCTGACCTCGCTCGTATGGATCACCTCAATCGTTTCTATCGCGCTCACTTACCTGACATCCTATTTCATCATTCCTGAGATTGGCGGCGATACCTCGCAGTGGTGGAAGCTGGCGACGATTATTTCTTGCGGAACTCTGGCAGGGGCGCTCATTCCGGAACTGGTGAAGGTCTTCACCTCGGTGGAGTCGCGGCATGTAAAAGAAGTTGTGACTTCGGCAGAGGAAGGCGGCGCCTCGCTCGGCATCTTGTCCGGTTTCGTCGCAGGAAACTTTTCCGGCTACTATCTCGGACTTTCGATGATGGTTTTGATGGCCATCGGCTACTCCATGAGCACTGCCGCGATGGGCCTGGCCACGGCCGCGACCATGCTCGCTCCCGCCGTCTTCGCCTTTGGACTGGTAGCCTTTGGATTCCTCGGCATGGGGCCGGTCACCATCGCCGTCGATTCCTACGGCCCGGTCACCGACAACGCTCAATCTGTCTACGAGCTTTCGCTGATCGAGCAAGTCCCTAATGTCCAAGGTGACATTAAGAAGGACTTCAACATTACGGTTAACTTTGATCGGGCGAAGTACCTGCTTGAGGCCAACGACGGTGCTGGAAACACGTTCAAGGCAACCGCTAAACCGGTGTTGATTGGCACGGCAGTGGTTGGAGCCACCACGATGATTTTCTCGATCATCATGGCTTTGACCAATGGGCTCACCGGTGATGTAGACAAGCTCTCGCTGCTGCACGCGCCGTTCTTTCTTGGGCTGATTACGGGCGGCGCGATGATTTACTGGTTCACGGGCGCGTCGACCCAGGCGGTCACGACTGGCGCCTATCGCGCCGTCGAGTTCATCAAGGCGAATATAAAACTCGAGGGAGTGGAGAAGGCTTCGGTCGCCGACAGCAAGAAAGTGGTTGCGATCTGCACCCAATACGCACAGAAGGGAATGTTGAACATCTTTATTGCAGTGTTCTTTGCAACTTTGGCGTTCGCGTTTGTGGAGCCGTTCTTCTTCGTGGGATATTTGATTTCGATTGCGGTATTCGGTTTGTATCAGGCGATTTTCATGGCGGATGCGGGCGCGGCCTGGGACAACGCGAAGAAGATCGTGGAAGTCGAGTTGAAGCAGAAGGGAACGGAACTGCACGCGGCCACGGTGATCGGAGACACGGTGGGCGATCCGTTCAAAGATACTTCGTCGGTGGCATTGAACCCAGTGATCAAATTCACCACGCTGTTCGGATTGCTGGCGGTGGAGCTGGCGGTGACTTTAACCCACGATCAGGGATCGACTATTACGAACGTGCTGGCAGCGATCTTCTTTGTGGTGTCGTTCTTCTTTGTGTACCGAAGTTTTTATGGAATGAGAATTCGGAGCAGCGCGTAATAAGGCTGGCGGCCGCGGAAGCGCCGTAATCGCCTTCAGCGCCTGAAGCTGGTTTCCTGCTGCGTACTTTTCCTGGTCATCCCGAGTGAAACCTAGTCCTAAGTGAGCCCTAGTCATCCCCCGTGAAACGAGGGATCTTGGTTGCTCTCGCCCCTGGCAACAACCAAGATTCCTCGCTTCGCTCGGAATGACAAATCAATCCTCGCCAGACGAAGCTCGCGGCGTCTCGTGCGAAACTATTCTCGAGTGAAATCCAAACCTCGCATCGCAGTCGTCGGAGCCGGCGCCTTTGGCAGCTGGACCGCCCTTCACCTTCTCGAACGCGGAGCGCGCGTCATCTTGCTCGACGCTTGGGGCCCGGGCAACTCCCGCGCCTCTTCCGGCGGCGAAACCCGCATCATGCGCGCCACTTACGGGCCCGGCCAGCCTTACACCGAACTGGCCGCACAGGCTCTGAAGCTGTGGCCGAAATATGAAAAGCGTTGGAAGCGCCAGTTTTTGCACCGCACCGGCGTTCTCTGGATGGTCGGCAACCGCGACGACTCCTACGAACGCGGCTCGCTCGATCTTCTTCGGCAAAATAAAGTCGAGTTTCAGGAACTCTCCACCCCGCAGATGAAAAAGCGCTGGCCACAGATCAATTTCTCTGACGTCCATTGGGGGATTTTCGAATCCGAGTGCGGCTATCTCGATGCCCGCGCCAGTTGCCAGGCCGTCGTCGACGCCTTCATTGCCGCGGGAGGAACCTATCGGCAACTTTCAGTCTTGCCGCAAGGCCTGGAGAATGCGCCCTTACGCGCACTGGCGCTTTCAGACGGCTCGAGACTCACTGCTGATTTTTATGTATTTGCCTGCGGTCCGTGGCTGGGCAAGCTGTTTCCTGAAACTCTGGGCCAGCTTGTTCATCCAACCAAGCAAGATATTCTCTTTCTTGGTCCGCCCGCCGGAGATTCCCGCTTCTGTGACTCGTCGATGCCGGTGTGGGGCGATCATGGCGCGCGATTCTTCTATGGCATCCCCGGGGGTGATCGGCGCGGTTTCAAGGTCGCCGACGACACGCGCGGCCCGGCATTCGATCCCACCTCAGGCGAGCGCGTCGTGAGTCAAGCGACGCTGAAGCGAGTTCGTGAATATGTT
>JASIKQ010000445.1 GCA_030049565.1 Candidatus Sulfotelmatobacter sp. | reverse complement strand
AACTTTTTCGAACGTCACCAGCGTATGGGCAACGCAAATCGGGTTGGACACGGTCACGTACGTGGTGAAGGAGTTCTGGCCTGATGTTCATCGTATGTTGTCGCGCAAGCACAATACCGAGGCGGCTCGGCCCCCCAGTACCAAGCCTTAGCTTGACCGTATCGGCGTCTGAGGCTGTGGCTCATCCTTCTGCATCTAGGCAGCTTCTGAGCCGGGTCGCACAGGCTTGAAAATGACGCCTTGGCTGTACTTGCTGGTCATAATCACGCGCAGGGGCTGGTCAAAATGCAAGTGGCGGACGCAGCCATCTTCCGCCACAGAGGGCTGCTGCTTCAGCCACTCCCAATCGATCGCGCCTTCGCCGGCATCCGGATTCACGGTGAAGTAACCAATCTGGAACGCAGTCAGGTTTTGAAAGAAGTGGCTGCCTTGCGAAGGAGTAACGCGAAAATCGTGGAATCCCGCCTCTACGATTACGCGCGCCCCTGAAATTTCATCCCACTCGACGGGGATACCCAACCAGGGATCGTTCGAACCCCAGCGTCCCACGCCAATCAGCAGATACGGACGATTCTCAGAGCTGAGCACTCCGTTCAGATAAGCGACTGCCTTCGCCACCTCCTGGCTGCGGCTGCGCTCAAATCGCTGCGAATCCACTAGCACGATGTCATACAAATTTTCGATCCGGCCGTTGCCTAGCACCTTACTGCTCTGGCAGAGGATGAGCTGCGGATCCACATTTTCCAGCGCCATATCCTGATGGTCGCGAGCCAGCGTCAGGGGCCGAACTTGCAGGAAACCGAACTCTGCTATGCCATGCAGATGCCGCGGAAGGCACACGGCGAACTCAATTTCCACGGGGTTGCCGAGGGCATCTTCGGCTGCGTGCACCAGCGTTTCCAGGATCGCCGCCAGTGGAAAAGTTCCGTGCTTCAGCATGGGAGCGAAGCTGACGATTCGCACCCCCGGCCGGCTCACGCCGTCATAGACCGCTTGATTGTCGCCGGAATATGTGGAGGCTACAGCAGCCAGCGTACAATCGGCCTCAGCGGCCTCTAAATCGAAGCGCATTTCGTGGAGATGCCCCGGCCGGCCCTCCGATAAGCCATCCAGGCTGAGCGCCCAGAACTCGGTCTGGCTGTTGGCGAGGATGTCATCCACGGAAGAAAATTGCAGCAAGTTCTGCGGGTAGCGCGGACAGAAAGTAAGGCACTTGCCGCCATCGACCACGGCGCGGCCGAGACCCAAAGCCACGGCGGCAATTCCATCGGCAAACGTCATCGGCGGCACGGGATAGAAATTGTGCGACCGCACCACGCCTGAGAAATCGGGGTAAAACCTCTGCACATGCCGCGTGCCGACAAGTTGTTGCAGAATCACTGCCATCTTTTCTTCTTCCAGGCGATAGGGAGTAGCCCGGACGTAAGATTTGGCGTGGCGGCTAAAGGTTGAGGCATAGACGCGTTTGATGGCATCAACTAGTTCAGCTAGGCGAATCTCGGGATCGGGTGATTGATTGCCCAGCATCAAGGTTTCGTACACGCCCGTAAACGGCTGGTACTGCGAATCTTCGAGCAAACTGGAAGAGCGCACCGCCAAGGGATAGGTGACTTGTGAGAGAAAGACTTTTAAATCCTCCCGCAGTTTTGCAGGAAGTGTCGCGGCCAGGAACCTTTGCAGAATTTCGCCGTCGTCTTCGCACTGCAGCGCAAAATCGAGCAGGTTGTTCTCCGACATGAACTGATCGAAGATTTCGGTCGCAAGCACCAGGGCGGGAGGAACGGCGATGCGAATGCCGGGAAAGCGCCGCATGATGCGGCTCTTGCGCAACAGGTGCCGAACGAAGGCGAGGCCGCGGGCTTTGCCGCCCAGGGATCCGGCGCCTATACGAAGGAAAGTCGACTCTGAAGGCTTAAAGGTTTCCGCGTTGAAGTCGCCAATCAGCAGTTCGCTCTGCTCGCGGCGATAGTCATTGATCGAGGCGATCAGGTCGTTGCGCAGATGCTCGGGACTGGGAAAATCCGAGACCTTGCGCGGCCGCAGCTTGGCCGCCAAAGCGAACTCGGTTCGCGTCATCAGCCAGTGCGAAAAGTGATTGCTCTGGGCATGGTAAACAATGCTTTCTTCCGGGACAGTTTGTAATTGTTCCTCGAGTTCATTCAAATCTTTTGCCCGGCCCACTTCTTGCAGTTTGGGCAATCGAAAAACGAAATCGCCGAAGCCGACTTGTTCGGTGAGAATTTTGCGAAGATCCTTCAGCAGCGTGGGCGAGCGCTTACGCAGGAACGAATATCCTCCGGCCAACGCGCGGGGACGAAATTCTGTGCGGCTGGTTTGCAACACCACCGGCACATCGGGCACTAAAGCCTTCACCAGACGCGCAATCTCAAAACCAGCTTCCGGGCTGAGCTTGCCGTCCCAGGGAAATTCGACATCCGAAACCAGCCCGATCAGATAATCGCGATATTCCTGCACTAACTGCGTCGCTTCTTCGAAATTCGATGCCAGCAGAATTTTCGGCCGAGCCTGCATGCGCACCAGCTTATGGGCGACGTTAATACTTTCCTGAATCACACGGCGAGATTGTTTGATCAGCTCGGTATAAATCACTGGCAGAAACGACGAGTAATAACGAATATTGTCTTCCACTACGAGTAATACCGGCACGCCCATGGCGCGCGTGTCGTGCAACACATTGCGCTTGTCTTCAATGAACTTGACGATGGTGATGAGAATGCGCGCATTGCCCTGCCACAAGAAAATTCGCTCGATATCAGTGACGGGATTGCGGCTGATGAAATTCTTGACGGCGCGGTAATCGTAAGCCAGCACGACAACAGGCACATCGAGGCCCGCCAGTTTGACCTCGCGCGCCAGTTCGGCCGCAGTCATGTCGCCGACAGCTAGGTTGGTGACGATCAGATTGAATCGCGGCTGCGCGCGCGCCAGCTCCAGCGCCTCAGCGCAGCTTGAAACGTGCGTGATGCCGGGAATTTGCCGCAGGTTCAGTTCCTGTGATTCATCGATGAGAAGTTCGTTGAGGCGTCCATCTTCGCGCAGGATGAAGGAATCATAGAGGCTGGAGACCAAAAGAATGTTCTGCACCCTGAAGGGCATCAGGTTTTCGAAGCCTTCCAGCCGCGCTTCGGCGTCGAGGATGGGCTCGGTGGTGGGGGTAGTGGTCATGGCGGAGGCAACCGCTAATGATAACGCCATTTCATGTAGAGACAGCCGCCTCGGCTGTCCGGTCGAGCGGAGCTCGACGGTTCCAGAGCCAATCCAAATTGGGAAACACCTTCTCTTTTTGGATCGGGCCATGCTTCGACTATGGGTAGCCCGCTATGGAGATGCTACCGCCGCCAGAATGTACAAGTGCAAGCACGACCCACCGAAGCGAGAAGCGAACCAGCGGTGGTGTCAGCAAATGTTTGCTCGCGACTCGAAAGCTGATGCAGACTACGAGGCTGAACGAAAACGCGAGGAAGCAAACTGGTAGCTAGAACATCAAGCGGAAGACAGTGGGTATGTGCGGTGCCGCTCGAGGTCCTGTCTGCCCATGAGAAACACCGGCAAAATCCCCACCCTTGCCGCAAAAAGCGCGGCAAGGATGGGGCACCCACTTCACAAATAGCTCTAAACAACAAACAACTACACCAACCCCTGATCCAGCATCGCATCGGCGACTTTCAGGAACCCCGCGATGTTGGCGCCGTTCACCAGGTTGCCGGGCGTGCCGTATTTCTCGGCCGTCTGGTAGCAATTGCGGTGGATGGCGATCATGATCTTGTGCAGCTTGTCATCCACCTCTTCGCGCGTCCAGGTAGTGCGCGCGCTGTTCTGCGACATCTCGAGGCCGCTTGTGGCCACGCCACCCGCATTCGCCGCCTTTGCCGGACCATACAGAATCTTGGCATCCAGGAACAGCTTGGTTGCCTCCAGCGTGCTCGGCATGTTGGCGCCCTCGGCCACTACCTTGATGCCATTCTTGATCAGGTTCGCCGCATCTTTCGCGGTGATTTCGTTCTGCGTGGCGCTCGGGAAGGCGCAATCCGCTTTAATGTTCCACAGCGGGTTGTGCTCCAGCTTCACATCGGTCGGCATGAAGATCGCTTTCTTGTAGCGATCCGCATAGTCACGGATGCGGCCGCGCTTCACGTTCTTCAGTTCGAGAACGAAGGCCAGCTTCTCGCGATCGATGCCATCGGGATCGTAAATTACGCCATTCGAATCGGAGACGGTGACCGGCTTCGCAGCCAGATCAAGCAGTTTCTCGATGGTGTACTGGCAAACGTTGCCGCTACCCGAAACCAGGCAGATTTTGCCTTCGAGCGAGTCCTTGCGGGTCTTCAGCATCTCCTGAGCGAAGTACACGCAGCCGTAGCCGGTCGCCTCCGGACGAATCAACGACCCACCCCAGTTCAAGCCCTTGCCTGTCAGCACGCCGGTGAATTCATTGCGCAGCCGCTTGTATTGCCCAAAGAGATAGCCGATTTCGCGTCCGCCCACGCCGATGTCGCCGGCGGGAACGTCCGTGTCCGGGCCGATGTGCCGCGCCAGTTCGATCATGAAGCTCTGGCAGAAACGCATCACTTCGTTGTCGCTCTTCCCTTTCGGATCGAAATCCGAACCGCCCTTGCCGCCCCCCATGGGCAGCGTGGTCAGCGAGTTCTTAAACACCTGCTCGAATGCCAGAAATTTCAAGATGCCGAGGTTCACCGACGGATGGAACCGCAGCCCGCCCTTATAAGGACCGATCGCGCTGTTCATCTCAATGCGGAAACCACGGTTCACCTGCACATTGCCCTGGTCGTCGGTCCACGGCACGCGGAACATCAACACGCGCTCGGGCTCGACGATGCGGTCAAGAATGCGGTTCGACTGATACTCGGGATGTTTTGCCAGAACTAACCGCAGAGAATCAAAAACCTCGCGTACTGCCTGATGAAATTCAGGTTCGGCGGGGTTTTTTGCTTTCACGCTTTGCATGACATCTTCAATGTAATCGCCTGGAGCTTTGATCCCAGGCGTGGTGAGAGTGCCAGAAGTCATAGTCCTGCCTCCGTAGGTAAGGTTAATTAAAGTCCACTTTCATTGTGATCTTCCACAAGAGACTTGCAAGGATGCGCAGCACCCGCTGGGGTGACTCCTATCACCGGAAGAACCCACTAGCAATCATAGGCTTACGGGCGCGAGCGCCGCTTCCACACAGCTACAACTAGAATACGCTTTTGGCATAGGCTGACAACCGTTTCTCAGCGAATTTTACAAAGGGTACCTGGCAGATTATGCCCTTTTGGAACCCGCGCTTCTGTCTAGAGATGCGCCGAACCATGTTATAGTGTCCCACTCGCAAACCGGGAGGGTGTGATGACAGAACCCCTGCGACCCATGTCCACAGGCCAACTGCTCGACTACACCTTCGCGCTGTATCGCAAGAACTTCTGGCTCTTCGTCGGCATCGCCATGCTTGGTCCTGCCGCAAACGTGATTTTCCAACTGATCACGGTTGGAGCTAACATCGCCGCGCCCTTCGCCCCGCGCCGCGGGGGCGTGATGCGGCCAAGCGATCTACCAATGCTGGGCCTGACCCTGTTTTTCGGCTATATCATCCTGCTGGCCGGAATGGCCATCTCCCACGCCGCCACGGTTAAGGCCGTCGCCGCTGTTCACCTGGGACTCCAAACCTCCATTGTCGGCGCCTACAAATCCCTGCGAGGACGCATCCTGAGCCTGTTCGGTACCGGCATTCTGATCTTGCTGGTAATGCTTGCCGCATCCCTTGGAATCGCCATCCTCTGTGTGCCGTTGTTTTTCGCCCTGGGAGCGCTCGCCCGCACGGCTCCGCGTCCGGCAGCAGCCTTGTTTATCGCGAGTGGCACACTGATCGTTGTGCTTTTCTTCTTCGCGGCAATCATCGTGGTCTATGTGCGCTATGCCTTGGCCATTCAGGCTTGCGTCGTGGAGAATCTGCCGCCGCGGGCATCTCTCAAGCGCAGCGTTTTTCTCTCGAAGGGCAGCCGCTGGCGCGTTTTCGCTATTTATCTCGTATTTGTTTCTTTAG
>JASIKQ010000444.1 GCA_030049565.1 Candidatus Sulfotelmatobacter sp. | reverse complement strand
GGAATGGTGAGACGCTCGTCATTCGCGATCGTTCGGCCCTTGAAGCTATGACGATATAATCTTCCCCACGCCGGAGGGTTGCGCGCAGTCTGTGCTGCCCTCCGGTTCCTTTCTTAATGTTTCGCGCAGTTTGCGAAAAAGTGCGGAAATCGGTCATGGGCTTACTCGGCTACAGCCCGAACAACTCGCGTAGCCGTTTGGTCTGCGCCCGGCTCACAGGGATCTCGCTCTGCTTCTTGTCATCCATGCGCAGTTGATATGAGCTTTTGAACCAGGGCACGACTTCACGAATGCGATTGATGTTCACCAGATATGATCGGTGGGCGCGCCAGAATATATTTGGATCCAAGCTGTCGAGCAATTCCTCCAGAGTGCGGCAGTTCGAATGTCCCTCCATGCCCGAAGGCCCGGCCGTCACCACGGTGATCACGCCATCCTCGATTGACGCGTAGCAGATGTCTTTCTGGTCAACCAAAAACATCCGCCCCACCGTCTTGAGCAAGATTTTTGACGTTCGATGTTTCGGCCCCTGCATCATGCGGACGAGAGCGTCAATTTTTTCCGCGGGCAAGGTTTCCGATTCCTGCTGCGTCCGCGCCTTCTGCAAGGATTGCGCCACGCGCTTCTTGTCGAACGGTTTCAGCAGATAATCGACGGCATTGACTTCAAACGCCTTCACCGCATACTGGTCGAAAGCGGTAGCGAAGACCACTTTCGGCAAACGGATTTTCTTATCAACCAGCTTTTTGATCACGCCGAAGCCGTCGAGTCCAGGCATTTGCACATCGAGAAAGAGGAGATCGGGATTGTGCTCTTTGATAAGGCTGACCGCTTCCAGGCCGTTTTTTCCCTGCGCAACTACGTTTACGTCGCCGGTATTCTTCAGTAGGTA
Organism: Candidatus Sulfotelmatobacter sp.; assembly: GCA_030049565.1. Lineage (GTDB taxonomy): Bacteria > Acidobacteriota > Terriglobia > Terriglobales > Acidobacteriaceae > Sulfotelmatobacter. The sequence continues at coordinate 1,888 of JASIKQ010000444.1, read as the reverse complement.
AGCAAGTTCGTCGCGGGCCAGTTGCTCATCATCCACAATCACAGCGGAAAGGGGCATTATGTCTCCTCTTACAGACTCGACAGAAGTATAGCGATTTTCCGCTTGTCAGTGCGAGTCAAGACGGCTCTATTGTCATGCCACATTCTCCAGCGCCAGTGCCATCCCGAGTCCGCCGCTCACGCAGAGTGTGGCAACTCCGCGTTTGCTATTGCGTTTGAGCATTTCGTGCAACAGTGTGACGGTGATACGCGCACCCGTGCAGCCGATGGGGTGCCCGAGGGCGATCGACCCTCCATTGACGTTGAGCTTGTCACGGTTAAAGTTAAGTTCCCGATCGCAGGCGAGCACCTGCGCCGCGAAGGCCTCGTTTAGTTCGACGAGGCCAAAGTCGTGCAGCTTCAGACCGTGCTTCTCATCCAGTTTCTGCAACACAGGAACCGGGCCAATCCCCATGATTCGCGGATCGACGCCAGCTGAGGTGACCGCCACAATTCGCGCCAGCGGCTTGAGGTTGTTCTTCTTGACAAAATACTCACTGGCAACAACCACCGCCGCGGCACCGTCGGTGATTCCTGAAGAGTTACCCGCAGTAATCGTTCCGGATTTCGAAAATACCGGAGGCAGTTTGCCCAGCTTTTCCATGCTCGCATCCGGAAAGGGATGCTCGTCGCGGCTGAAAACAGATGTGCCCTTTTTGCCTTCGATGGTGACGGGAACAATTTCGTCATTGAATCGCTCCGCCGCAATCGCGCGTGCAGCCCGGGTCTGCGACATCAAAGCGTATTCATCCTGCTCGTCGCGCGAAATCTTGTATTGCTCAGCGAGGACCTCAGCGGTTTCGCCCATTACCATTTTCGCTATGGGACAGAAAAAACCGTCGCGGTACATGCCATCGACGAGTTCCTGATTGCCCAGGCGGAATCCCCAGCGCGCCTCAAGATAATAGGGGAGCCGCGACATGGATTCCGTGCCGCCGGCAAGAATGCAGCTGGCATCGCCGAGCAGAATCGCTTGATGCGCCAGCGCGATTGATTTCATCCCCGAAGCGCAAGCTTTGTTCACCGTGAACGCCGGAACTTCCTGAGGCACGCCGCTGCGAATGGAAATTTGCCGCGCTGGATTCGGTCCCCCGCCCGCCTGCCGGGCGTTTCCGAAAATGGACTCTTCCACTTGATCGGGCTGGATTCCGGCGCGTTCCATGGCAGCCTTCGCGGCCACCGCGCCCATATCGGCCGCTGTCAATGAAGCCAGCGACCCGCCGAACTTCCCAATCGGAGTGCGCACCGCGGAGAGAATGTAGGCTGCCTGCAAGCAATGCCTCCAGAACATTGGAGTCTAGCAGGATGGGGAAGGATGCGGGCTGACTACTGCGTTCGCAGTTTTACAGAAATGGGTTCTCAACAATTATGCCCTCGATCTTCTGGCCATGTTGAAGGTCCTCGCTAAGGACTCTGTCGCAGCCACCTTCGATTGCCGCTGCAACGATGAGCGAGTCGTACCAACTAAACCGGTACTTTCCAGCGATGCGCAGAGCCTCGAAGTAAAGTGCTGGCGAAGAGTTCACCGCAAGGAGCGGACGCAATACTGTAGCTAGGAATTGCTCGGCTTCCGCAACGGTCATTAGCGGAGGCGACCGTCGGAGCACAACGTTGAAAAATTCCTGTATCACCTGAAAACTGATAATTCCTTCACCGCCCTCCAGGGCACGGCGGACAAATTGTGAGGCTTTCTTTGCTTTAAGCGGAGCGGTTGCGTCGAAGGTGTAAAGAAGCAAATTGGTGTCGAGAAAGAATCTACCGCTCATTCATTTCCTCTCTCGTATATGGACCAGCCGTGCGAACATGCCTAAGTCTGCGCATGAGCGCATCGTATGCCGCGCCTCCTCCGG
>JASIKQ010000443.1 GCA_030049565.1 Candidatus Sulfotelmatobacter sp. | reverse complement strand
CCTCTGGTTATCAGTTGGGCAACGGGACAGATCGTTGCTTTAGCGTTGAGTGGCTATTATGTTTTCACCCATCTTCTTCCGCTGCGTCAAGCGGGCATGTTGGCGCCGGACTATGACACCTACCTGCGGAAATCGATCCTTCATTCGCACGAGCGAACCACAGCCGGCTTCGCAGCGGTGCAGACGCTAAGAGTCTTTACTTACCTGTTTAGCCATGGAGTGGTGGGCGCGCTTGCATTGCTGGCGTTTATGGCGGGCATCGTAATGCTGCTGCGAGGGAAGAGTTCTAGCAACAGCCCGAACCGGCGTGCGCTGGCTTTGCTCGTGCTCCTCTCTTTTGCCGTAAACTGCGGCGCGGCTCTGACCGGTCAGTATCCCTATGGCGCCACCCGACACTCCGTGTGGCTTTTGCCCTTTGCCGTGGCTGGCATTTGTGTGGGGCTGGGGCCATGGGCGCGGTCGCGATTCGTGGTCGCATCGCTGATAGTGATCTGCGCCCTAGTGGTGTGCAATCTGTTCCCCTCGCCGCCGCCCTTGATTCGGCCTCGAAATCAGGCGCGTCCCTTGATGAAGCAAGCCGTGGATTCGTTTCGCCGGTCAGCAGTGAAGGCATCGGTAGTCATTGCCGATTATCAGAGCGCGTTATTGTTTGGCTACTACGTCTGCGAGCCTGGCGTGGTCCAGGTTTTTGGCCCGCCGCACGAATTTACCATGGCAGATTGCGGTCCCTATACGGTCATAACCACCAGTTCTCGCCAGTGGAGGTTCAACGGCGCCGAGTTCCCCAGCGCCCTCGCCGGCATGGTGAGAACCTATCAACTCGGGCCTCGAACCAGCGTTTGGGTGTTTGACGCAGGCTGGATTACGGATTCGGCGCCGGGGTTGCAAGGGCAACTGCGCCAGTTCGGATGTTCGGCGCCGCAACGCTTTGGAGAGAATATTTTTCTCTGTCAGATTACCGTGGACGCGGCAGTTGCCGGCGCGCAAAGGCAGTGATCTGGGGATAGGCCACTGGCCGCAGAAACAGGCCCTATTTGCTCTGATCCAATGTGATCCCTTGCGCGCCCGGCTGCTTCTCGGCCTTTGCCTTTTTGGTAATCAGCGTCTGATCCACCCAATGGTCGGCGGTTTTCAGATCTTCCTGGCGGGTGGCGAGGTCATCGCATTCCACGTCGGCCTTTTCACGAAACATCAGGTTAAGGTAGGCCATAGCGTCGTCGTAGTCGGGGCGCAGTTGGATGGCGTGATTGAGGTTGTCAATACCTTCCTGAATCAGCGGCCAATTCTGGGTTTTTAATTGCTCACAAGCCTTTTTCTGGTCTTTGTTCTTGGGATTCAGTTCCTCATCGGGCTTGAGGCCAAGTTTGGCGCGCTCTTCCATGCGCGGCTGGTAGCACTCAGCCCAATCGATGACGCCAATGGAATAGTACGGATCCGGATCGTTCGGGTCCAATTCCGAAACCATGTGGTTGTACTTCTTGGCGTCGTCGAACTTCTTCATGTTGTAGTACAACGACGCGACGCCCTTGGCGGCATTCACCTTCTGTTCCCGCGCCGTATTCGGCATGTCGAGCACGTGCTTGTATTGCTCAATGGCCTGCTCGGCCATTTTGTTGTTATCGGGAGTGTCGGCGCCGGGAATGTATTGCTGAGCGAAGGCGGTAGCCAGGTACATCTTGGCGTTAATCAGTTTCGGATCCAAGGCCACGCTTTGCTGGAAATGATCGATGGCTTCTTCGTACTTGGCATTTTTATAAGCGGTAACGCCCTTGTTCAGTTGATCGCGGGCGCGCAACTTGTCGCAGCCGAGAGAAAACAAAATCGCCAGCGTCGCGGCTGCTACCGTCAGCAGTCGAATAGGTTTATTCATTGCGGTATGAGTCTCCCTTGCACACAGCATCCTAGGCCCAACCATACGAGGTTGACAAGCACATCGTCGGGGTATTTTGGACTAAAGCTGCTGCCATCTCATACAGCGTCGAAGGCAAGATCCCTCTAGTCAAACCGGCGGGATGACGCCGCTTTCACTTCTGAACACAAATGGATGTGCCAATAACGCTCCGCGATCCTGCGCCTTGCCTGCCCCCGCGGTTAGCCGCCCGCTTCGATCTTGGCGGTGATCAACCCGACCTTATCCACGCCCGCAGCGTGGGCAATGTCAATGACGTTGGCCACATCGGCGAACGGGATGTTGTCATCGCCTTTGACGAACATCACCTTCTCGGCGCGCGTTTTGTAGATGTCGGCGAGACGGCCTTGCAGATTGTCCCAGGTGGCATCTTCCTGGTTGATTTTCACACCGGGATCCTGACCTGCGCCGCGATCGATCAACTGCACGACAATAGTGCGGTCGGGTGTATTGTTCTTGGGCGCATTCGGCGGAGGCGGCTGCGGAACCAGCGCATCTAGGCCTTTCGGCGTCAAGGGCGTGATCACCATGAAAATGATGAGCAGCACCAGCAACACGTCAATGAGCGGAGTCACGTTAATATTTGCGCTTTGGCCGCCGCCCGGACCAACTGCCATTGACATAAATCAATCTCCTCTATTTATTGCCCGGGCGCCGGAGTTGCCGGGGCTTTTGCTGGATTAGTCGTTTTCCTCTGCTCAGTGAGCAAGCCTAAATCGTCAACCCCGGCGGCGCGCACCGCATCCACCACCTCTACCACCTTGCCGAAGTGGGCACGGGCGTCGGCCTTGAGGTAGACCTCCTTGTTCACCTTATTCGTCAGGCGATCTTTCACTTTGCCCGTCAGACTATCCACCGCCACTTTATCGGAACCAAAGTAGACGGTTCCGTCGCGCATCACCGACACCAGAAGAGCGTCTTCTTTGTCTGCATCCTCCATGGGCGTCGGATTGTTAACTTTGGCCATGTCTACGCTGATCCCCTTCTGCAACATGGGCGTGATCACCATGAAGATGATCAGCAACACCAGCATCACATCCACCATGGGCGTGACGTTGATGTCGGAATTTACCTTGGCCCCTTCGTTTCGTTTGGCTAGCGCCATAGCGTTTCTCCCAATACCTCCGCAGAGAGTCCGGAGGCCCGGCAACCAGGATGAATCCTGGCTGCCAGGCAGCAACTCAATGCGTCACTCCTTCACAATACCGGCCGGTTTCAATCCAGCCGTCTTAATCTCGACTACGACCGCCGAACGTCGCGCCGCTTCAGGAAGTAGTCGATCAGTTCGCTCGAGGAATTATCCATCTCCACGTCGAACGCTTCCACGCGCCCGGTGAGGTAGTTAAACATCATCACGGCCGGAATAGCGACCAGCAGACCGAAAGCCGTGGTCACCAGAGCTTCCGAAATGCCGCCCGCCACCGCGCCCAGACCGGTTGCCTTCTGCTCGGAAATACCCTTGAAGGCGTTCAGAATTCCCATCACCGTACCGAACAGCCCCACGAAGGGAGCGGTCGAGCCGATCGTCGCCAGACCACCCAAGCCGCGCTTCAGTTCAGCGTGAACTATGGCTTCGGTGCGCTCCAGAGCGCGCTTGGAGGCTTCGATGGTTTCGCCGGGAATGGCGCCGGGACTATCCTGATGGGCCTTGAATTCCATCAAGCCGGCGGTGACCACCTTGGCCAGATGGCTCTTCTTGTTGCGCTCGGCCACCTTGATGGCTTCGTCGATGCGGCCATCGCGCAGTGCGCCCGCCACCGCGGGAGCGAAGGAGCGAGACTGTTTGCGGGCTGCGTTGTATGCCATGGCGCGGTCAATCATGACCCCGATCGACCAGCCAGACATGATGAACAGGATGACGACCACGATCTTGGCTACGATACCCATCTGGTGCCATAGCGAAATCGGGTCCCATCCCACCGCGCCGCCTTCCTGAACCATCCAGGCGGCTGCCCGGGGCACATGAGCCAGAACCACTGCTGCGAAGTTAGCTGCGAACATGAGTTGCTTTTTCCTCCTCGGAACTATTTAGACTCTGATGCGAGATTTCCCTGCGCTGTCAAGCCGGACGGCAAAAACTGGCCACAACCTTAGATGCCTTGCGCACCAGAATGAAAACCCGACGGTCGCGTCCTCAAAAGCCAACTCTCCCCAGCCGCTGTTTGCCCAGGCAGGGGAGGGCCATTCCGCTTGCCGTTCTAGCCGTACCGCATCACCCATAATACGCTTCCCGGTGTCTAGCCGCCGGAAAGCGTAAAGTTGACTAGAACTTCGGTATCTACCTCTACCGGTTCGCCATTCAGCAGGTATGGCTTGTACTTCCACTGCTTCACCGCTTCGATGGCCACCGGCGCCAGCATGGGATGTCCGCTAATCAGTTGCAGGCCTGTAATTGAGCCGTCCTTGCTGATCACAGCGTGCAACACCACTGTGCCCTGAATGCGTGCCTGACGCGCCAACGGCGGATAAACCGGGTTCACCCTGCGCACCAGAAGGCCCTGCGATACCCCCTGCGATACCCGCACGCGCTGCGGCGTAGCCACTTTGGGCACGGCCACCGGGGTCGAGCTGATAATGCCGCCGATCACCCCTCCCATTTGGCCACCCGGAACACCGCCGGGCACCCCGCCCACCACGCCACCAGTTGCCATCACCGGCGGGGGGGCCTCGTCTTCCTTAATCATCTGGATCTTTTGTGGAATCTTGGTCGGTGTGCGCAATTCGCCATTCACGATGTCAGTCTGAATCTGCTTGACAATTTTCACCGGTGCGGCCGCCGGAGGTGGCGGGGGTGGGGGGGGCGGAGGGGCCACCAGAAAGGTCATTAACTGCTGCTTCGGCAGCGCCTCGGTGAAAATAAGCGGAATCAGAACCATGACTCCCACCATCAGACACTCCAGCACGATGGCGAAGGCAGTCATTCTGCCCCGCTTGGTTTTCAGCCTGCCGCCCGATTCCAGAAGGCTATCTTCAAACATAAAGGTTTTCTCTCCCTACACAGAGCCTACGTACCATTTAGACACCAACTACTCCCACTTTGCTCCCTGGCTAATCCAAGCCTCCAGGATGGCGACGGTTTCGGCTCCTGTTTGCTCACAACTATCTGCAAATAAAAGCTTAATCCGACAATTCTTGCGGAACCATCCGGCCTTTACCGGGCCCGTACAGGCATCGCCGTAGGCCGCTTTCCCTTCCTGACTCTCCAGTCCTGGTACGCCACCAGAATCGGAGCGGCGATGGCGATCGAAGAATATGTCCCGATCAGAATGCCGATCACCAGCGCCAGGCTGAATCCACGCAGCACCTCGCCGCCAAACAAATACAGTGCGAGTACGGTAAGGAAGGTTAAGCCCGCTGTCAAGATGGTCCGGCTTAAAGTTTGGTTAATGCTTCGGTTGACGATATCCGACAGCTTCTCGCGCCGCATCAGTTTAATGTTTTCGCGGATGCGGTCAAATACCACGATCGTGTCGTTATTGGAGTAACCGATCAGGGTCAAAATGGCGGCTATGACAGTGAGAGAGATGTCTTTGTCGAGTAAGGAGAATGCGCCTACCGTGATCAGCGTGTCGTGAAAAACCGTGACCACGGCGGCGATGCCGTAGATCCATTCGAATCGGAAACCGAGATAAATCAGCATCCCGGCAAGCGAGTACGCGGTGGCAAGAATCGCCTGCTTGCGCAACTGCGCGCCGACTTGCGGGCCGACAATTTCCACGTTGCGCACGCCAAAATCAGAAAGGAAGAAGCCATCGGAAAGCGAAGCCAAAACCGTGGGATCGACCACGCCTTTCAGTTCCTCGAGTGAAGTCAGCACTCCGCCGTGCACCTTATCGCGGCCATTCACAATCGCCTGCGCCTGCTCCTTGTATTTCTGCTCGGCATCGGAACCGAGATGCATTGGATCCTTATCCATGAGGTAGTTCTTAAGGGTGAGAACCGGGGCATTATTCAGATCGATTTTGCCCGGCGGAACGTTCTTCTCCAGCGTATTGATGATCTGCGCCTTGCCCTTGTCGAGTGACTGCTCGCTGGTCTCCTGCACGTCCAAATCAATAAGAACTTCATTGTTCGAGGGGATGTCGTATCTCTGAATCTTGGCGTGGTGCAGGCCGGCTCGATCCATGGCGGCGCGCAGGGCGTTGTCGTTGGGCGGGTGCGAGAACTTGACGTACACCAGAGTTCCGCCGCGGAAATCGACCCCGTAAGGGATGTGATGCCAGAACAACATGGAATACACACCAGCCACACTAAAGATCAGAGAAAAGGCGAGAAAATACCACTTCTTGCCGAGAAAATCGATATTGGGATTATGAAAGAACTCCACCTTGCTTATACCCCTTTAATAAGATCCATGAAGTCGCTTAAATTAAGCTATTGTTCCTTATTGAACCATTGTGGGACCGGGTGATTGGCGATTTAAAACCGTCATCATGGACTTTTTCAATCGCCAGATCACTCCATCGCCCCATCGCTAAATACTCAAGGCTTCTCCGCGCTGTTTACGGCTCAACACCCAGTCGAAGATCGCACGCGACACGAAAACTGCGGTAAACAGGTTCGCCAGCAGACCAAAAGTCAGCGTAACCGCAAATCCCTTTACCGGGCCGGTGCCGAAGATAAACAGAATCGCCGCCGAGACGATGGTCGTCACGTGCGTGTCGACGATGGTGATCCAGGCATGGCTGAACCCTTGATCAACTGCCGACGGCGGCGTTTTTCCGTTGCGCAGTTCTTCTCGGATGCGCTCAAAAATCAGCACATTCGAATCCACGCCCATACCGACCGTCAGAATCACTCCAGCGATTCCCGACAGCGTCAGCACAGCTTCGAAGTAGCCCATGAAGCCGAGCAGAATAATCAAGTTCAGAAGCAGCGCAACATCCGCGTTGATGCCGGCCGCGCGATAATAGATCAGCATGAAGATCAGCACGGCCAACATGCCGATGATCGCCGCCGTCACCCCATGTCGAATCGAATCCGCGCCCAGCGACGGTCCCACCGTGCGCTCTTCGAGATACTTGATGCCCGCCGGCAACGCGCCCGAGCGCAGGATCATCGACAAATCCTTCGCTTGCTGCTGGGTCATGCTGCCGCCCGAGATTTCGCCGGTGTCACGAATCGGCTCTTTAATATTCGCCACTTCCTGCACCTTATTGTCGAGCACTACTCCTAACCGGTCATCCACGTGGGCGGAAGTGAAAGCATAGAAGCGTTGTCCACCCTCACCGGTGAGCGTGAAGTGAACGCTGGGCTGTCCGTTCTGATCGGTGCTGGGCTGGGCGTCGCGCAGGTCCTTACCGCGCACCGCAGAGACTCGCGAAACCAAGTACCACGCCTCCTGATCCGGCGGCGCACCCGGTGCTCCGTGTCCCGGCAAAAGGATCGCATCCGGCGGCAGAACCCCGCCCTTATCCTGTAGGGCTGCCTGCTCGCTCGGATATGGTCCGCCTATTACCTGCTTGATCTCCAGCATGGCGGTCGACTGCATGATGTCTTTCACCCGGCCGGGATCGTCGACATCCGGCAACTGCACCAGTATCTGATATTGCCCGAGGCCGTGCTCCTGGATCGTAGGCTCGCTCACGCCTAGTTGGTCAATACGATTGCGGATGGTTTCAATCGCCTGCGACACCGCCTTGTTCTTCAGTTCGGTCAGCATCTGCGGCTTCATGCTGAGGGTGTAAGCATTACCCGCTTCCGAACTCAGGTTGTATTCCGGCAGGCGCTCGGAGACGATATCCACCAAATCTTTATGACCCTCCGGCGGAATGCCCTTGAGCACAACGTGGTCCGGCTGATTCTGCGGGTCAGGCTGGGAGATATCGGCGTAGCTGATCTTATGTTTGTTGAGCTGCTCTTTGAGCACCTCGACGGCATTCTGCGCATCGACATTGACCGCGTCATTGACCTGCACCTGAAGAATCAAATGCGTCCCGCCGCGCAGGTCGAGGCCAAGATGAATGCGATCGGTCATAGCCTTCAGCAGGGCGTGACCCGAGAGCCCCTGCGGAATGCCAAAAATTCCAAACACGAAGACCAGCAGGGTTGCAACGATAATTCCCAGTCTCCAAAGCAGATTCTTATTCATGATGAAAAAATCCCACGATTCTGATTCAGTAATCTAAGGAGCCTCTGATTAAGCCTCGCAAATCCCTATTCTGTCATTCTGAGCGATGCGAAGAGCCTATGCATCTGGCTTGCATCGCAAACTCCCCTCGCCTGCCCTCGGACCCAATTTCATGCCACACATTTATGGGATGGCACGCGAAACTTTCAATCACCCAATCGCTAAATCACTCAATGACCCAATTCCCCTAGCTCGCCTTGGTTTTCGCCTCTTCATCCGCGGTCGTAACCTGCGTCACTGACGCCTTGGTGACTTCAATTCGCAAATTATCCGGCGGCACACGCAGATGTACCGAATCATCCTTTAACGCCACAATCGTTCCGCGCAATCCGCCGCTGGTGACCACTCTATCGCCGGTTTTTAACGCATCCAGCATGGCCGTCCACTTCTTCTGGCGGCGCTGCTGCGGCAGAATCATAACGAAATATAAGATGCCAAATAGAAAAATGAAGGGCAGCGCGCCGGCGAGCAATCCCATTCCTCCGCCGCTGGCCTGCATCGCTAACAAGTAATGTGCATTCATCGAGGCTATTCAGATGTCTTTCTTTGCCGGCCCCAACGCTGTTGTTGACGCACTCGCCGCAAAGCGCCGCCCGCACTCGCTACAGCCCTGTCATTCACGACGGGAGTTCTGATCGGTTCCGGCCGGATCTACCGCTCAGGCTTGAATACGGGGAAGTCCTCCAGGCAGGGTCTACGCTTTCGGTCGAGACCAGACGCTAGAAAGAAAACAGGACTCTTCCCCAAGTGAAATAGAATGACGCACTCGCCGCATAGTGTCAAGGTAGAAGCTCAGGTTGTGCAGGGTATTCAAAACCTGCGCTAATACTTCATTGGAAGCATACAGATGCCGCAGGTATGCCCGCGAGTATCGCCCACAGACCCGGCACCCGCAATTGGGGTCAAGCGGATTTGGATCCTGAGCATAGCGCGCCTGTTTGATGGAAATTTTTCCCTCCGAAGTAAACAACAGCCCGTGGCGCGCGGCGCGCGTGGGAAGAACACAATCCATCATGTCTACGCCAAGGTTCGCGTACTCGACGATTTCCTCCGGCGTGCCCACCCCCATTAAATAGCGCGGCTTATCTTTGGGAAGATGCTCCAGGGTGGCCTCGACCACTTCGCGCGTGCGCTCGCGCGGCTCGCCGACGCTTAATCCACCGATGGCATATCCGGGAAAGCCGATCTCAAGTGTGCGCTCGGCAGATTCCTTTCTTAAATCGAATTCCATGCCGCCCTGCACAATACCGAAGAGCGACCGAGCCTTATCGGACCATGTGGGGACAGCCGCCCCCGGCTGTCCAGCGGAGCGAAGCTCCGCAGCCCAGGCACGGTCGTCGCTGCTCCACGGCACCTCCTCCTTATGCTCGTCAAAATACTTCTTACTTCGCTCTGCCCAGCGCAAAGTCAGTTCCATCGACGCCCTCGTTCGCGCCCGGTCTGCCGGGTACTCCGTGCACTCGTCGAACGCCATAATAATGTCCGCACCTAGGCCGATCTGCGCTGCCGTCGCACTTTCGGGGCTGAGAAAATGCGATGAACCGTCGAGATGCGAGCGGAAGGTCACGCCTTCTCCGGTGACTTTACGCAGATCGTTCAAACTGAAAACCTGAAAGCCGCCGGAATCGGTCAGGATCGCGCGCGGCCAGGACATGAAACTGTGCAAGCCGCCCAACCGCCGCACGGTTTCAACTCCCGGACGCAAATAGAGGTGATAGGTGTTGGCAAGAAGAATCTGAATCCCGAGTTCTTCCAGAATATTTTGCGGCACGCCCTTCACCGAGGCGACGGTGCCGACCGGCATGAACACCGGGGTTTCGACCACGCCGTGCGGAGTGATCAGCCGGCCGGCGCGCGCGGCTCCGGCGCTGGCCTCGATTTGAAAGCTATCTGACACGTTGCTGTCGTCATTCTAGCTGGCGGAGCTAACCCTTTCCGGAACGGTCAGAGAAAAAACCTGAAGATAGTGTCCGAACGCGGATCGAGTGCGCAGTCAGCGCTGGCTGGGCCTTGAGCGCCATTCAGGTGGATTGTAGCAGCGCCGTTCTTGAGCCATGACGGTCCCATCCGAACAGAAGATTCATACCTCCAACCTGATGATTTCCGCCTGAATGTTCCCACCCTTGATGACGAGCTTCCCGCAGGTCACCGGCAGCTTGAATCTTCGCGGGCCCGCGCTGCCAGGGTTGAAGTAGAGCACGCCGTCGCGCGTCTCCTGCTTGGGAATGTGGCTGTGGCCGGAAACCACGATCGCAAATCCAGCTGCCTTGGGCTTAAGGTCTAACTGCGCCAGATCGTGGATAACATAGATTGATATTCCACCGACTTCAAGAACATCACTTTCCGGCAGCCTGCGCGCCCACGCGGCCTTGTCGATGTTGCCGCGAACGGCGGTGACAGGCGCAACCACGGAAAGCGCTTCCATGATTTCCTGCGACCCAATGTCTCCAGCATGAATGATGTAGTCGGAGCCGCGCAGGGCCCCGACCGCCTCGGGCCGCAGCAGGCCATGCGTGTCAGAAATCACGCCGATTAAATCAGGTCTCAATTCTTAGTTTGTTGAAGCCCTCTCATAGACCGCTGGGGAAGGATGCGCGAGTTTCGCGAACTCCTCGAACTCACTAATCGTTCGCGAACCGCTGATCCCCCTCAGGCAAATTCCAATCACTAGCGTTCCGCATCCGGAAATATCCGCACCATTCCGCTATTGGAGGGCGAAGAATTCTCCGATTGAGAGTTGCAAGCTTCGGAAAGCGCGCTCCGCCATGTAAGGCAGTGAACTTACCTGCGCGCCCGCCTCTGGCTGTTCGGTTTCGATCCGCTAAGCGCGAAGAACAGGATGTATATATAGCAGATTACCGGAAGAAAGAAGGCATGGTGGATACCGATGCGGTCAGCGATCGCGCCTTGGGTAAGTGGAATGATCGCCCCGCCCACGATGGCCATAATCATGATTCCCGAGCCATCGCCAGTAAGAGGGCCGAGTTCAGCCACTCCCAGCGTGAAAATACTGGGGAACATGATCGAATTAAAGAGTCCGACCAGGATCATGGTCCACATAGCTAAGTGGCCGGTCGCAAGCATAGAGGCGGCGACCAGCGCCGCCGCGCAAATCGCGCAAATTCCAAGTAAGCGGCCAGTCTTCATTTTTTGTAGCACGCCCGAGCCAATGAAACGTCCGACCATGGCTCCGCCCCAATAAAACGCCACGAGATTGGCGGCTGCTTTTTCGGTGAGTCCGCCGATTTCGGGCTGGCTGAAATAGTTCACCAGAAAACTGCCGATGGAAACTTCGGCGCCTACATATACGAAAATTGCAATGGCTCCGAATATCAGATTCGGATGCTTCCAGAGTGAGTCGTTGATCTTCTCTCCGAGGTGATGTTGCGCCTGCTCGATTTTAGGCAGCTTGAAACTGCCAATCACTATTGCCAGCAGCACCAGAGCAATTCCTAAACCCACATAAGGCAACTTTACGGTGGCGGCTTCGTGTAGGCGGTAAGCCTGTAGCGCCCCCGCAGGCAGGGCGCGAATTTCCGCAATCGTCTTCGGGGCAGCGCTCAGAATCAACACGCCCCCGAAAAACGGCGCAAGAAATGTTCCCAGCGAGTTAAAGGCTTGTGTGAGATTCAGGCGGCTCGATGCCGTCTCCGACGGCCCGAGCACCGTGACATAAGGATTGGCGGCTACCTGAAGGCAGGTGATGCCGGCGGCGAGCACGATCAGCGCCATCAGAAAAAGAGGATACGAAGGAACGGCTGCGGCCGGGACGAATAAAAAAGCGCCTAGGCCCATGGCTAACAACCCGACGACCATGGAGCGCTGGTAGCCGATCCAATCGATCACTTTCGCCGATGGAATCGAGAACAGAAAATATGCTCCAAAAAAGGCAAACTGAATGAGCATGACCTGGCGATAATTCAGTTCGAAGATCGATTTGAGATGCGGTACAAGAATGTCGTTGAGGCAGGTAAGAAATCCCCACATGAAAAACAGCGTTGTCACCACAGCCAGCGCGCCGCGGTAGGAAGATTGTTGATTTCCGGAAGCGCTCGGGGCGGGACTGCCGGGAGATCCGATGGGCATGAGTGCGGATGAACTCCGTCAGTTATATCTTCGCATCATAGCATCCGGGAATATCGAGTTCTTGAGCCAGGCGGGCACTGTCGAACTAGCTCTAGTGGTAGCGGGGAAAAACCCTGATTTTTATTGACTATCCGCAACCGGGTTGCCGAACTGCAGCTTCACCAGCAAATTGGCGGGCTCGGGAAGAATTGCGAAGCTGGGAAGCTTGCCCCGGACCATGGCAACTTCGTCACAGTTGTGAAAGCGCGGGCAGACGTGGCAGTCTTTGTAGATCTTGTCGGGAAGGTCCTCGCGGCGCGCGATGGCGAATCCCTGGCGGGCGAAAAATTCCGGAGCCCGAGTGAACAGGCAGATGCAATCGACTTTTTGCCGCTTCGCTTCAGCCATCAAAGCCTTCATGACCAGGCTGCCGCCACCCTTGCCCTGAGTTCTCGGATTGACGGTGATCGACCGGATTTCGGCGAGATGCGTGCCATAAAGATGAAGCGCGCCACAGCCGATTACGGTTCCTTGTTTTTCCAGGACCACAAAGTCGCGAATGTTCTCGCAGATTTCGTGCAACGTGCGCGGCAGCAGGGTGCCGTCGCCCGAGTAAGTGCAAATTAGCTCGTGGATGGTTTTGGCATCCGGCAGAATGGCTTTACGCGTGCGCATGAACTTCCTCGCGCAGAGCCTCGATTTTGTTTCTTGCTGCCGCAAGCGCTTGACGCACCCTGTCCGGCGCCGTGCCCCCAATCACATCATGAATTGCCAGCACGGACTTAAGCTTCAGACATTCATAAAAACTCTCGTCGAATGCGGGATTCAAAGCGCGCAACTCATCGAGCGTCAGATCCTGAAGTTCGCATTCTTTTTCCAGGCAGAGTTTGACGGCTTTGCCAATCTGCTCGTGCGCCAGGCGCGAGGCGACACCGCGCTTGACAAGATAAGTGGCTGCGGCCCATGCATTCATGAATCCGGATTGCGCGGCTTCGCTCATCCGGCCATAGTCGAACTCAACGGCTTTCATAAAGCCGGTGATCAGCGGCAGCAATGTGAAGATGGTGTCGGCCGCATCGAAGAGCGGTTGTTGAGTTTCCTGCAAATCTTTGTTGTACGCAAGGGGGAGTCCCTTCAACGTGACGGAGAGCGTGGTCTCAGCGCCTATGACGCGGCCGGTTTTTCCCCGCACAAGTTCCAGCAGATCAGGATTCTTCTTTTGCGGCATGGCACTGCTGCCCGTGGAATAAGCTTCGGGCAGATGTAGATAGCCGAATTCCTGCGACGAGAACAAAATCGTTTCTTCCGCCCAGCGGCTCAGGTGCAAGGCAAGAAGCGAAAGCACATTTACGAACTCAAGAATAAAATCCCGGTCGCTGGTGGCGTCAATGCTGTTATTCGTCGGCGCGCTAAAGTCGAGTTCATTGGCCATGAGGGCGCGATCGAGAGTTAACGTTGCCCCGGCCACAGAGCCCGACCCCAGTGGACAAGCGTTCACCCGCTCGCGGCAGTCGGCCAGACGATCCGCATCACGCAAAAACATCTCCACATACGCCAGCAGCCAGTGCGCCAGCAGCACCGGCTCGGCTGGTTGCAGATGCGTGTACCCGGGCACGGCCGCGATGTCAGCCTGTTCAGCGCGGCGCACGAATGCATCGCATAGTTCGGAAAGCTGGCCGCGCAATTCATCAATGGCAGCACGCACGTATAGACGCAAGTCCGTCACGATCTGCTCGTTGCGGCTGCGTCCGCTGTGCAGTTTGTAGCCGAGGTCGCCAATCAACGCGACCAGATGCTTTTCGACGTAATGATGCACGTCTTCGGCTTCGTCATCTTCTATCGGCTTGCCGGAACCAGTTTCCTGCCCGATTTTTTGCAGGCCTTCCAGAATGCTGATCAGCTCGTCAGAAGAAACTATGCCGGCGTTTTTCAGAGCGCGCGCATGCGCCGCGCTCGCCGCAATTTCGTAACGCAGCAGCCGCTGGTCGAAGTCGAATGACCGCTGCCAGCGTTCGAACTGCGGGTCCAAAGGATGGCGGAAGCGTCCCGACCACATCTTCATGGCTCGACCTCTTCACGCGTGCGGGCGCGAGTGCGCGAGGGCAAGCCGAGTATGCGAATGAAGCCCGCCGCGTCTTTCTGATCGTAACCGTCGCCCATCGTGAACGAAGAAAGGTCGGTGCGGTAGAGCGAGTGCTCCGATTGGCGGCTGACAATGGCGACGTTTCCCTTATACAAAGAAAGTGTCACACTGCCCGTGATTTCATTTTGCGTGCTATTGACGAAAGCATCGAGCGCTTCGCGCAGCGGCGTGAACCACTGGCCGAAATAGACAATCTCCGCGTATTTGAGGCTAACGTGCTGTTTGAAGTGTGCCAGTTCGCGCTCTAGGCAGATGGCTTCGAGTTCGCGATGCGCGGTGACGAGCAAAGTCCCGCCGGGTGTTTCATAACATCCGCGCGATTTGATGCCGACAAAACGGTTCTCTACAAGATCGACTCTGCCAATGGCATTGCGCGCGCCGACTTCGTTCAGCAATTCGACCAGTGAAACCGCATCGAGTTTCATGCCATTCACCGACACCGGCGTTCCCTTGTCGAAACCAATGCTCACCTGCTCGTACTTGTCCGGTGCTTCTTGCGGCGAGCGCGTTATCTGCCATGTTGAATCGAGGGGAGCGTTCGCGGTGTCTTCGAGTTCTCCGCCCTCATGGCTCACGTGCCACAAATTGCGGTCGCGGCTGTGAATTTTTTCCCGGCTGGCGGCCACTGGAATTCCGTGCTGCTCGGCGTAATCCAGGCAGTCCTCGCGCGATTTCAGATTCCACTCGCGCCACGGAGCGATCACTTTCAATTCCGGCGCCAGCGCCTGGTAAGCAAGCTCGAAGCGAACCTGATCGTTACCTTTACCCGTGCAGCCGTGGGCCAGCGCCGTCGCCCCCTCGCGCAGAGCCACTTCAACTTGATGCTTGGCTATTGCCGGACGCGCCAACGA
>JASIKQ010000442.1 GCA_030049565.1 Candidatus Sulfotelmatobacter sp. | reverse complement strand
ACTCCGCCGCCGGCGTGAGTCAGCGGATAGGTCTCGGCTTTACCCGCCGCAGCTCGCTCTACTTCCAGAGCCATTTGCCCGAGATTGAGTTCGGGGACCACGAACGCTTTTACTCTGCCGGCGAGCTCGCGAATCTTATCTTCAAGAAATGGCCAAGCCGTAATCAGCCGTAATTTGCCGACTCGCAGCCCCTGCGCGCGTGCCTGGTCGATGGCGCGCTGGGCTACGCGAGAGGTAATCCCGTACGAAACTACGACCACGTCGGCGTCGGAGAGATTGTCCTCTTCGAACATTGCAATGCGGTCGGCGGCGAAGCGAATCTTATTTTGCAGCCGCCGCACCAGCTTGTCCTGGGTCTGCGGCGTCATGTTGGGATAGCCGCGCTCATCGTGCGTCAAGCCAGTGACGTGGAACTTGTACCCCTCGCCGGCATGCGCCATCTCCGGCACCATGTCTCCGTTGCCTTTGTACGGAAGATATTCTCCAATGGATTGGCGCGTGTGCTTGCGGGGAAAAATTTCGATCTGGTCGGCCGGAGGAATCACTACTTTTTCCGTCATGTGGCCCACGACTTCATCCATCATGAACATCACCGGCACGCGAAATTCCTCCGCCAGGTTGAAGGCCTTGATGGTCAGATCGAAACATTCCTGCGGTGAATTGGGGCAGAGAGCGATTATGGCGTAGTCCCCGTGCGATCCCCAGCGTGCCTGCATCATGTCGGCTTGCGCGGGAAGAGTGGGCAATCCAGTGGAAGGCCCGCCGCGTTGCACGTCGACGAACACGCACGGGGTTTCCGTCATGGCGGCGTAGCCGATGTGCTCCATCATCAGCGAGAAACCCGGACCAGAGGTTACAGTGAACGCTTTCGCCCCGCCCCAAACCGCACCCTGCAAAGTAATCGAGGCCGCGAGCTCGTCTTCCATCTGAATGAAAGTTCCGCCCACGGTGGGCACGCGGGCCGCGAAGCGCTCGACGACCTCAGTCGAAGGCGTAATCGGATATCCGGAGGCGAATCGGGCTCCCGCCGCCAGTGCGCCTTCGCAGCAGGCATGGTCGCCATCGATGAAGTGCTCGCCGGTAAGAACGCCACGAGGATCGGCTTTCATTGTTTACCTCCTTGTGGATTCTTCGCGCCGTAGATGGCGAAATCGGGGCAGTACATGCCGCATAGATCGCACCCGCTGCATTTTTCCGGGTGCACGACGTGCGGCACGTGATATCCCTTGGCGTTGAACGCGGAAGAAAAAGCCAGCACATGGCTGGGACAGAACTCGATGCAGAAGCCGCATGATTTGCAGCGCTCGGCGACAATTGCAACCCTTCCTTTTGTCACAGGTCCCCCACACGAAAGAAGTGATTGGGCACTTCCGAGTAATTCGTTGGTATTATGGCGTGCGGGCCAGACAACGCGATGTGATGAAAGTCACGGTCTTACGTGAGGTTAAGCACAAGGCCCCCATTCTCAAAAAAGGACCAACCGCACAACAGATATTAGATATTGAGCTTTGCTTCCGGGACCGGAGTATAGTGTTGTGTTCCGCAAGACAGCCGCGTGTGACTTGGGTCATGGCAGGTGATGGGAACTTGCGCTAGAGATAAAGGTTGGCCCAATGTGCATGCAAGGGAGTACTCCGGCAAGAGGAAAAAGCTGGAATTCGTGTGCGTCTGGCGGGCAAAGGCCGCGCCCGCCTGGGAGTTGCCAGATCTCTTTAGGGCGACGACTTCGTTGGAAAGGAGAAATATCTATGTCCGTGAAGAAGCTGGGTTGGATTTTTGCCGCCTTGATTCTGTTCACCTGTGCGGCGGCAGGGCAGGATCAAACGCAGGAGCAAAACAAAGTCATCAAACATACGACGGTTAAGTCGACCTCGCCGGCATCTGGCAAGGAAATGTATCTGTCATATTGCGCGGTTTGCCATGGCGAGGATGGCAAAGGGAACGGCCCCGCGGCCGGCGCGCTCAAAGCTCAGCCTACCGATCTGACCATGCTGAGCAAAAATAACGAAGGGAAATATCCCAGCCTGAAGGTTTCCGCCGCCATTCGTGGCGACGCCAACGTCCCCGCCCACGGCACCAAAGACATGCCGGTCTGGGGATCGCTCTTTTGGGGCATGAGCCAAGGCCACGAGGGAGAGGTGCAGCAGCGCATCGCCAACCTGACCAAGTACATCGAGAGTCTGCAGGCGAAGTAGGAAACTTCCGAACTCCGGCTAAAGCGCGCTTGTGACCTTGCGCGCTTGTCACCCAGGGCGGGGATGACAGTTCGCAAGCGGCTGCGAAAATTGTGGCAATGCTCCGCTTACAGCGTTGATTACCTGCGGTTCAGAATTTTCCAGGCTTCGCGGCCTGATACCGTTACGTGCCGCATGCCCTTCACTGCCCTCATATATTGCGCGCGCTCGAAGGCTGAGGGGTCGGGACAGCGCAGTTGGCTCATGCTGCCCTGCATCTGCCGCACAGATTCGTACTCGTGCTCTTCCATCCACTTTAACAATCCATTTTCGATCTTGCGCAAGTGACCGACGCCGTTGCGCAACAGCACGGAACAAAGCATGGTCACATCGGCGCCGACCATCAGCAACTTGATCACATCCTCCGGGCCGTGCACGCCGCTGGTGGCGGCCAGGCTGGCCCGCAGCCGCCCGTAGAGAATGCCGATCCACGTCAGCGGAAGTCTCAACGCCTGCGGCGTGCTGAGCAAAACGTTGGGTTCGATTTCCAGCTCTTCGAGATTGATATCCGGTTGATAAAAGCGGTTGAACAGCACCAGCCCGTTCGCCCCGACCGCGTCCAGGCGCTTCGCCATGTTTGCCATGTTGCTGAAGAATGGGCTGATTTTGACCGCGACTGGAATCGTCACCGCCGACCTGACGGCAGCGACAATATCCAGATATCTCTGCTCGACTTCGCGGGAAGAGACCTCCGGATCGGTCGCAAGAAAATAAATGTTGCATTCCAGAGCGTCGGCGCCGGCTTGTTCGATCTGCCGGGCATATTCGGTCCATCCCCCGGCCGTGGCGCCGTTGAGGCTGGCGATGATGGGTATGGAGACGGCGTTTTTGGCGCGGCGGATGTGGTTCAAATATCCTTCCGGTCCCAGGTGGAATTCTCTGGGTTGAGGGAAAAACGATACCGCTTCGGCGAAGCTCTCAGTGCCAGTGGACAGGCGGTCTTCGAGTTCCAACTGCTCCAGCCGCAACTGCTCTTCGAACAGCGAGTACAGTACGATCGCAGAGGCGCCCGCCTCCTCCAGGCGACAGATGCCGTCGATCTCCTGCGATAACGGCGAAGCCGACGCCACCAAGGGGGTGCGAAGCTGTAAGCCCATGTATTTGGTGCTGAGGTCAATCATGATTTCCTCTCTTCAATCCTGGCCTTTTAGGCTTGTCATCCGAGCGGCGCCGAGGGGCCTCAACCCTTCGCCGCCTCTGCCTTTCGCTGCGCCAGATATTCGTACAAGCGATAGCGGCTTTCCGCATCCTGCTGCGCCTCTTGCCATAGACGCTTCGCGTCTTCCGGCTTGCTCTTGAGCAGCATCTTGAAACGCGTTTCCATGTTCATGAAG
>JASIKQ010000441.1 GCA_030049565.1 Candidatus Sulfotelmatobacter sp. | reverse complement strand
CTGCCCAACAACATGCAGGAAGTGATGGCAGGAATCAAGCCCGGAGATCAGGTGGTATCGAATGCGCTGGCGCTGCAAAACACGGTAGAGCAATAGATTGGAGCAGTAGGTAAATGATTCGTCGCGTCGTCGATTTCGCGTTGGGCAACCGGCTGCTGGTGATTGCGTTTGCCGTGATTTTATTCGCCGGTGGCATTGTTGCGTTTCACGATCTGCCGATCGAAGCGTATCCCGACGTGGCCGATAACTACGTGGAAATCATCACTCAGTGGCCGGGAATCTCGGCCGAGCAGATTGAGCAACAGGTCACGATTCCACTGGAAATCGTGATGAACGGGATTCCCGGCGTGGTGCACTTGCGATCGTTTTCTCTGTTCGGGCTTTCCGATCTGAAGCTGATTTTCGGCGACGAAACCGATAACGCCTGGAATCGCGAGCGCGTGCTGGAGCGATTGAGCCAGGTGACGCTGCCGCCGGGCGTAAATCCGCAGATGGGCACGGATTGGAGCCCGGTCGGGCAGATTTATTTCTTCACGCTGCACAGCGACAATCCGGCCTACGACCCCATGGAGTTGAAGTCGATCGAAGACTGGGTGGTAGAAAAGAATTTCAAGTCGGTGCCCGACATTGTTGATGTGGCCAGCTTTGGTGGGCCTACGCGCGAATATCAGGTGCGTCTCGATCCCAACAAGCTCATCGCGTATGGACTCAGCTTGTCGCAAATCGAGCAGCAGCTCATCAATAACAACGCCAACGGAGGCGGGAGTTTTATTCAGGAAGGCCAGCAGCAGATCAATGTGAGGGCGGTGGGGCTGGTCGACAAGGTCCACGACATCGAAGAAACCGTTATATACACCAAGAATGGTACACCGCTGCGGATGAAAGATATTGCGGTGGTCGCGCAGGGGCCGAAGATTCGGCTGGGGCAGTTCGCGCGCGCCATTCATCGGGAAGACGGAAAGATCATCGACAACGACGATGTGGTTTCGGGGATCGTTTTGCTGCGCAAGGACGCGCCTGCCGATACCGCGCTCCAGGGGCTGCACGCGAAGGTGGCCGAGATGAACGATCACATCCTGCCCAAGGGCGTGAAGATCGTCCCTTTCATTGACCGCAGCGATCTGGTTCATTTCACGAGCCACACGGTTCTGCACAATCTGACCGAAGGAATGATTCTGGTCTCGATCATTCTGTTTCTGGGGAATGTGCGCGGGGCGCTGATTGTTGCGGCCACCATTCCGTTTTCGTTGCTGTTTGCTTCGATCTGTCTGGACCTGCGGCACATTCCGGCAAATCTGCTTTCGCTGGGCGCGCTGGATTTCGGCATGGTGGTGGATGGCGCGGTGGTGATGATCGAAAACATTGTGCGCCACATGAGTTTCCATAATGGCAGCGCCACGCCTACGGAGAAGATTGGCGAGGCGGCGCACGAAGTGCAGCGGCCGGTGTTTTATGCGATTGCGATCATCATCACCGCGTATCTGCCTATCTTTACGTTGGAGCGGGTTGAGGGACGATTGTTTCATCCCATGGCGTGGACGGTTGCGTTTGCGCTGCTTGGTGCGCTCATTTTCTCGATCGTGATCGCCCCCGTGCTGGCGAGCTTCGCATTTGCCAAAGGAGCGAAAGAATGGCGCAACCCGGTGATGCACTTTGTGACCGAGCGCTATCGCCAAGCCGTGCGTTGGGCGATCCGGCGGCGCGCGCTCACAGTTGGCGTAGGAGTCGTGGGGCTCTTCGTGGCGATTTACCTGGCGTTCGGGAATGTGATTGGCTCGGAATTTCTCCCGCATTTGGATGAGGGAGCCTTGTGGGTGCGCGGTACGCTTGCGCCAAGCACCGGGCCGGATGAAGGCATCCGGGTATCGAACCAGGCGCGCGCGGTGCTATGTTCTTTTCCCGAAGTACCGCAGTGTACCAGCCAGGTCGGGCGTCCCGACGACGGCACCGATACCACCGGTTTCTTCAACACCGAGTACTTTGTCGATCTCAAACCGAAAGAGCAATGGCGGCCGGTGTTTCATAAAGACGTAGACCGGCTGATCGCGGCCATGAACCGCGAGCTGGAAAAAATTCCCGGGGTGGTATGGGGATTTTCTCAGCCCATTGAAGACAACATGGAAGAGGCCGTCAGCGGGGTAAAGGGCGAACTGGCAACCAAAGTGTATGGCGACGATTTGAAGGTGCTGGAAGAAAAAGCAGATCAAATCGTGAATATCATGGGTGGAGTCAAGGGCATTGCGGATTTGGGGGTGTTTCGCGTCCTGGGCCAGCCGAATTTTAATGTGACCGTCGACCGCGATGCCGCGGCGCGGTACCAGATCAATGTGGCTGACGTGCAGGATGCAATTCAGACTGCGGTCGGCGGCAACGCACTTACGCAAGTACTGCAAGGCGAAGCGCGGTATGACCTGACACTCCGCTACCTGCCAAAATACCGCGATACGGAGCAGGCCATTGAAAGTATTCGCCTGCTTGCGCCCTCTGGGGAGCGGGTGTCGCTGGCGCAATTGTGCAAAATCACGGAGGTCGACGGCGGTTCGGAAATTTATCGCGAAGGCAACCAGCGCTATGTCGCCATCAAATACAGCGTCCGCGGACGAGACCTCGGGGGCGCCGTAGAAGAAGCTATGGACAAAGT
>JASIKQ010000440.1 GCA_030049565.1 Candidatus Sulfotelmatobacter sp. | reverse complement strand
ATGCGGCATACAATTACAATCGTATTCTGCGCGTGACCGACGGCAACACCTACAGTGACTTTCCCGGCCTAAGCTTCGGTACCGGCTCGTCAGCCGAAAAGAATGTCAGTTCTTACGACGAAAGCCTCTTCATTGTGCATTCAGGCAGGGGCCTTTGCCTTTTTCAGTTCGACTCCACAAACTTCAGCGCGACCTTTCGAGCCTGCTTCAACAACCTCAACGCGGACTTTGACTTCGGTTACACTCCAGCCGATCAGTACGCGATTTATGCCTACTCTTACTCAAAGCTCTATCGCTTCATCATAAACACTGCTGATTGGACGGTTTCCCCCGATCCCACGTTCAATAATGGATTGGGATATTTCGATCCTGATGGTCCGTCCTGTCTCAACGGTCAGATGGCAATGAATCATTGGCTTGTTGCTGCCGGTGCCCTCTCCTCCGATGACAGTACGGTGATTGCATCCATTGGTCCGCAGCAGGATGTGAATCCCTATTTCGTTGTCTGGAATGCGCAGAAGGGCTGTGAGTGGATGAATGTGCAGACTTGGCAGGTGAGCCGGGGTTGGAACACCGGAATGAGCGATCCCGTTAACATCGCTTTTGCCTCGGGACATACACCCGCGCAGAAAGGCGGGATTCATAATGCCCAACTCGATCGCAGCGGCACCTATGGGGTTCTAACCATTCACAATGTGCCCAGCCTTACCCAGAAAATCTTCTGGACGCTTGGTACCAATCAAGTTGACGATACCTGCGTCACCTGCATGTCCCATTGGGCTTGTGATTTTGGTGTTTGCTTTTGGTCCGTTGAAAAGTCGCTTGCGCAATTGCCGGTTTGGACCAATAGGTTTACGCCGAATATGGACCTTGCTGCGTACCCGCCGCAGGAGGATTCCCATATGGCGCATGCAAATGCAACAGAGGGTGTAATGCTGCCTTATCTGGTCTCCTGGGATCCAGACGCCTCTACGATAAGCGGGCCATGGCAGGACGAACTGGTGGGGGTGACCTGGGATGGCTCACACATAAGCTATCGCTTTAATAAGACTTGGTCGAGCGGCGGCCTAGGTGGTTTCAACACGACGGCACGCTGTTCAATTTCGCGGCAGGGAAATTATGCGATCTGTACTTCCGATTACCAGCTGTATAACCTCAACAAAGGCTTTGGCAATGGCTTCAATCAAGACACCTGCGATTCTAATCTTAAGGGGGGCATCATCGGTACAAACGGTTGTCGTACTGACGTGCTGCTGTTTGAGTTACGGTAGAGACCTGCAGGAACGTCGCGTTTCAAGTATGTCTTGAAACACGTTTTTGAGCATGCTGCGCGGTAGTGGTTGACAGCCACTACCGGCTGTGCGTGGCCCTTGACTCTCCTCGTGCGGTTAGAGTAGCCTCAAGACTCTTTCTCTGGGTGTCAGGTGCGATTTTCCTCCGACCGCTTTTCTTACCAACGCCTCTGGCCCGCCGTCGTGACCATATTTCTCGTGGGTTTTGGCGTTCGTGTGGCGACTCTGCATTTCGCAGGATTTTCTGCAATTCACCCGGAACCGATCAACCTGGCAATTTCTCTGATCACCAATGGGACCTACGCTAATCCTTTTGGGGCAGTCACAGGGCCGAGCGCTTTTTGTATGCCGTTGCATCCGCTTCTCTGCGCGCTCCTGCTGCATATATTTGGGAGCGGCCCGAGCGGCTCGCAAGCACTCAGCTATGCGGCCAGTACTGCTACCTCTTTGGCCTATGCTTTGCTGCCCGTATTGGCAGTGAACTGCGGCTTGCACCTTCGGGTTGGAGCCGCCGCGGGCCTGTTTGGCGCATTGCTTCCCATCAATTTTTGGAGCCAGGCCTCGGGCGTTTTCGATGCTCCTTATATTTTCTTGGCGATTACCGTGCTTCTGTGTATAACCGCAAAGCACCTGCGCGGCCAAATGTTTACGCCTGCCCAGGGAGCAGCTTGCGGTCTTGCCGCCGCCATTGGCGCTCTTACCAACCCTTGTGTCTTGCCGATGCTGGGGATTTGGTTTGCTTGTGCGTTGATTTATTTTTCGGAACGTCGCATACAGTTATTACGCTACATGGGGGTAGCTGCTTTGATCGTGACGGCTGCGCTGATGCCATGGGCTCTGAGAAATAAATATCAGCTCGGGCATTTCATATTCACCCGCTCCGCCTTCGGCCTGAACCTTCACGAATCGAACAACAGCGTTGCCACGAGCGATCTGGAAGCGAACGTTCGCAATATGAATTGGAGGCCGCTGAATCCTAATACGAGTAAGGAAGAGAGACAAAAAGTCCGAGAACTAGGCGAAGTTGCTTACGATCGAGCTAAATTTGATGAGGCAATTGTTTGGATTCGTCACAATCCGCTACGTTTTCTCCGATTGACGCTTGGTCGCGTCGCACTGTTCTGGTTTCCACGCATGCGCCGTTTCTGGCAGACGTTTGTTCAAGCGGCCCTCATGCTTCTCGCCATCGGGGGTTTTATCAAACTATGGAAATCGTGTCCTGTAGTGGACGTTTTCCTGGCCAGTAGCTGTATCGCTTATTCGTTGGCATATATAGTTATTGAAGTTTCTCCCCGCTATCGCTTTCCGATCGAGGGCATTCTGCTCCTGCTGGGATCATATTTCGTCTGGGAGACGGCCAGTCATCGGCGAGGTGCGCCTCCGACTCCAAGACCGAAGGATGGCATTGAATCGCCCGAGAAGGCCGCATAATGTGTCTGTGACACCACATCGGTGCATAACCGTTGCGTTCGGTTAGGCGGCGCAAGCTTGGTCCTGCGCACCGCAAAACGCATTTGATGTGGTGATACACTCCGATTTGTCATATACCTTTTCTCTTCTGAGTGAAATCATGTTTCGAACGGCTACGCTACCATTGGCAGCATCGTGCTTTATACTAGTCAGCTTCGCATCCTCCGGGGTGCGGGCCGGCGATCGGGAAGGGAAAGGCTCGTCGTCGCTGTCAGACCAGAAGTCGCCGGCTGGATGCGGGGAACCCTATTGCGCTGACAGCAGCCACAAAATCTTCCCTGCACGTTCCGTGATCCCCCCGAAGGCGAACGAGATCTTTCAGGACCCGGACTTTGGCTCCCGCATTGTGCGAGTCACCGATGAAAACGGGGTCGGTGGAATCCTTGGCGGTTTCAGTTTCGGCAGTAACTCTTCCGCCGAAATAAATGAGTGGGGAAAATTCGATCCCTCTCTGGGACCTAATGGAGGCTATTACTTTTATGTCGGCACCAGCGGAGGGGGCATCGTCATTTATTCCATGGATGGCCTGACCATGCATGTAACGCCGCATTGCGAATGGGGACCACGATGTCGCCTCCCTCAGCCCGGCAGCTTCAGCTATGTCGACCCGCACATCTTGTACGGTCACTTCGAATCGAACAATCTGATCCAGAGCTACAACGTCCGCACCAGCAAGGTGTCGACCATCTATGATCTCAATAAGTGCCCTGGCCTTCCCGCCGACCTTGGGGGCTATCCCGGCTCCATTTCCAATAGCGGAGACGACACAAAGTTTTCCGGCTATGGTGGCGGCAAGGGTCAGGGTGGCGGAAGTCTCGTGACTTACTATGACCGGACAAGCGGGCATTGTTTCTGGTATGACACGGGAACCGGCCGGCTCGGCGGTTCTGGTATGCCAATTACGCAGCTGACGGTGGGAGTGCTTCCCGCGCCTCCCGCCCCCGTCCTGAAGGCCGTCAGTGGAAATCTTCCCCCTGGCGATTATTACGTCAAGATAACAGTCAAGTCTCACCGGCCCACCGGGCTGGGTGAAACATTGCCTTCACCCGAGGCCCACATACACTTGGATTCGCAAGGAGGGATCGCAATCTCCCCTCCCGATTTTGAAAATCCCTACGCCATGTTTGTCATCGGATTCAACGTGTACGTCGGGGTTGAGCCGGGTAAAGAAATGCGGCAAGCCTCCACCGATGATCTCCAGAATACATATACGCAGTCTGCCCCACTGGCCCGAGGTGGTCTGCCTCCTGCGGTACCTACCGCCGGTTATAACGTACATAACGCCCGGTTGAGCCGCGACGGGGAGGCTATCAAGGTCATTCCAACGGGCTCGCAAACGCTTTACATTTGGAAACCCAATTCCGCAACGGTTTCAGCCTGCAGTACCCACGGTGAGTCGCACGCAGCCGGTGTCGCGAATTTCTGCGGCGGCCACACCGTACTGGGTTATACACACTTGATCAATCACGGAGGCCCCGGCGAGACTTTCAGTCTCTTGTATCGTCCTCTGTCTGATCTGACCGACATTAGGCGGCTTGTTCCCGCTGAGGATTCCCTCCACGTAGGCATGGACACTCATTGGTCCTGGAACAACGACAATCCGTCAGACACGGCGCCCGTATGCGGTGCGTTTTCTGGATCGGGCGAACGCAAGCAGGGGGATGGAACATCGAACCCCAGCACTAATCCGATCCTGGCAATCCATCAGGCATGGGAAGGGGAAATAGTTTGCGTCGCCACTTCGGGTCCTCCCAAAGTTTGGCGTTTCGCACACCATCACGCGACGGGAACTGTTAACGCGAGCGCCAAGTCGGGCGGCTTTGTCTCCCTTGCGATCGGGAATGTCTCTCAGGACGGCAAGTTCTATCTGTTCAGCAGCGATTGGGATTGGCGTCTGGGAAGCCAGCTTCGTAGTCCCGGATGTCCTACAAGCGGAAAATGCCGTAGCGATGCGTTCATTGTCGAGCTGAAATAGCAGTATTTTTGTTTACACCCACCAGTATCGCGGCGTGAACTTATTTCAATATTAGGAACGAGACGTCACTATTATCTTGAACGTACCAATCAATGGAAGAGCTTGTATCACCTGAACTCCGGGAGGTAAGGTCCGCCCAACATAGGTTAGCCGGAGAATCCCCATTGCTGGTACTTCCTGTTCCAGAGGCCCCTAATGCTTCGGTTGTGTTCGCACCTACACCAATGTTATCGATAGCGCAGTTATTGTAGGTGCTCTGTTGATAAGTATTGGTGCAGCTTTCACTGGCTTCGCAGCTGGATCCCGAGACCCAGGTCATGTTGAAACCCCCGCCCGGGGCATACGATGCGCTGTTGTCGGCACCATATACGACAACGGCGATATCGCCCGCATCTGGAAGGGAAATGGCGCCAGTTGGGCTGACAAGAGGCCCGCAGAGACCAGAGTTGCATTCGGTTTGTGGCAGCGTAAACGACGCAGCGGTCGCAATGGAACTGATCGCTGAGTAAGTTTCTACGCAAGTTACGTAATGACCGGATCCATTGGTCGACATGGGATTTCCCGTATTAAAGCAGCCCTGAGCATTAGAGCAGTCGATGGGTCCTGATCCTATGGATGCAATTGTGATGGTATCAACTCCTCCTCCGCTGGCACTGCTAGGCTGAGTACTCCAGATTAAAGTGTCCTGGTCACCAAGTATGGCCCCACCCGTCACCCAGGCATCGATCTGCTGGGAGAAGGAGTTTCTAAAAGTATCTGTGATCTGAAAGTCTAAAACGCCGCTGCAATTGCCGGAACAATGGGCATTCGTTGTATGCGGTTGCAGGGTCGATATTGCGACAATGATTGTATCTTGCGGGTCGACATGGATTTGGACAGGGACCGAACCATTGGTTTGATCTGCGAAATTAAGACCGCAGGCCTCAAATTTTGGACCGGCGGGAGGCGGAGTTGAGATTGTCGATGGCGAACCCTGCCTACAGCTAATGTAAGAGACCGCACACAAAAGAAGTATGAAAATGATCGGCGATCTCTTTTTCATGGTCCAAATTCATGATCATAGCACTTGCCAAGCTGGATCAATGCTGTCCTTCAACAGCATCGTCGGATAAACGCAGGAGCAATTGCCCTCGCTGCTTGGAAGCCCCCGAAATCCTCTCTATTTAATCGTTTTAATCGTTATCAGGCTTACCGTCGTTCCCCGGGTCAAAACCTCTGCCTGGGTCAATGGCGACGAATGGGCGACCCGGTCCTGACGAAAAAAACTCGCTCAGATTGTCGGCGAAAGCGTCCGCCACTCCCAGGCTGCCAAGGTTGAAATTGGATTCGATGAAGTGAAGGATGGATCCAAAGTCGTGGGTGTCGTTATCTGCCATTGCAGGAGTGTAAGGGCTGATGACCAGAAGCGGAACGCGGAAGCCGTAGCAATAGGAGGTGCAAAAGCCTGTAGCGTTGGTCGGAGGTGGGACGTGATCGTACCAACCTCCCCAATCGTCCCAAGTTACAAAAATTACCGTGCTTTGCCAATATGGTGAGGTGCCGACGGCATTGACGATTGAACTTATCCATGCTGGTCCAGTGCCTCTGTTCATATTGGGGTGATCAGAATTCGCCGGAGCTGGCACTACCCAGGAAACTGTCGCCAGCGTGCCGTTTTGAATGTCCGTCAAGACCTGACGAGGGTTGGTAACCACATTTGTGGACCAGCCCTCGGCGGCGCAAACACCGTCTTGTGCCTGGCAGGCCGTGCTGACCTGCTGCGGTGCATTCCAACCAAGAGCTTCTTTGGGGAGATAGTAGCGCCAGCTTAGCCCTGCTCCTGTCAGTAGGGTTTCCATGGAGTTAATTGACAGACAATCCGGTCCGGCTTGTTTTATTTCCTGGCCTGCGGGATTAACGAAGGTCGCCAGGTCGTCTGAGGGGCACCCGTTAGTATTGAGGGCCGCGGTGTCACTGAGAAATAGGCCGCTGCCCGCCGAGAGTTGCGAGGTTCCGGCAAAAAGAAACAGGTGCGCCGGAGTACTTGATCCCTGGTTGCTTTGGAACATCCGGTTCGCGAATCCATATTCTGAGGCAAACTGACAGTAGGGTTCGAGTCGTGAGTCGCTGACGTAATCGTATGCATCCGCAGTATATGTGCCAGCGCGTTCCCTTAAGAAACCCGCATAATTGTGTATCGGATCAAGTTTGGTGACCAGCGAAGTCGCCACGCCGTTCGGCGATGCCAGTGCGTCGCCCCCTGGGATGTTGCAGGTGGGAAATAGATTGTCTGGTGTTCGGTTTTCCTGTATCAGGATCAGCACATTGGTGAAGTGTGGGATTTGGGCAGAAAGGGCGTATGAAAACAGGACCACCACAACGAACGCAGAAATTGTCTTCAACGCGGCCTCCTTTGACCAGCGGTTTCCCGCTGGCGGGGAGAAGTGGACAACTCAGGGGGACAAGACTCCGAGAGGCTAACACGCTGCCAATGCTTTGTAAAGGAACAAAATGCAAGGTGGCGCGACAATTGCGGCTATCGAGGTAGGATAGATTTTTTCGTCCGAGATGGTCCGCTTCCGGGTTACAATTAGGCCATTTTCGGGGTGCGGTGAGCCGCCCGCGTCGAATCCCCCTATCCCTAATCCTTCAGGCGGCAATTCCCCGATGAACAACCGTCAGA
>JASIKQ010000439.1 GCA_030049565.1 Candidatus Sulfotelmatobacter sp. | reverse complement strand
GCGGCCTTTCCTATCGCATTCAGAGCAAACTTCGTCGCACTGTAGGCTGCGCTGAAGGGCAGTGGAATATGGCCGGCCACGCTGGAAATATTAATGATCGTTCCTGCGCCCTGCTGCCGCATCACGGGAACTACAGCCTGCATCGCCGCAACCGCGCCGAAGAAATTGGTATCGAACATTTCCCGAAAAGCTGCCATATCCATCTGCGCGACGGAATCGAGCAAGCCATGCCCGGCGTTGTTCACCCAGATATCGATTTTCTGGAAATGATGCAGCGTGAGCCCGACCGCGCGATCGACATCTTCCCGATGGCGCACGTCACACGCCATGGCCAATGTTCGCCCGCTCTGCCCGACGCGAGCCCGTGCCGCTTCAACACGCGCTGCGTCACGCGACAGCATGATGACGTTCGCTCCGTGGTTTACAAAGATTTTGGCAATCGCCTCCCCAATTCCCATCGAGGCGCCTGTGACCACCACAACCTTTCCCGCAAGATCCATAGCGCGCTTTTAATCCGTCGCGATGCCGAAGTCAAATCACCCGCACCACCGAAACTCTGGTGAGCCGTTGAAGATGCCAGCCTGCCTCTGGCGTACAATCAAGCTTTCCGCTTGGAGATCGGCTTGGAAAGCCTCCTTCCGCTATTCCCGCTCGATGTCGTTCTCTTCCCCGGGACCCCTCTGCCTTTACATATTTTCGAGCCCCGCTACAAAGAGATGATTGCTGAATGCCTGGCGGAGCATCGCAACTTCGGCGTAGTACGCACAGTCGAAAAGGGCATTGCCGATGTGGGATGCACCGCCGAAATCACCACGGTTGTAAAAGAGTACGCCGACGGACGGCTCGATTTGGTAACCGAGGGCCGCCGCCGCTTCGAAATTGTGCGCGTCAGTCAGGAGCGCACGTTTCTACAAGCCGAAGTTCTCATGATCGATGACGAACCCGGCGCTCCGCCCAAAGAAGACAGCGCCCGCGCCATTCAGCTGCACTCCGAACTCCTGGCCATCGCTGGGGCCAAACAGGATCTCTCGGTTGCCGACGCTTCATTACTCTCTTTTTACCTCGCCGGCTCGCTGCCTCTCGATCTCGACTTCAAACAAAGGTTGCTTGCGCTTCGCTCGGAACCAGCGCGTCTTTCCGAACTCATCGGTTATTTCGAAACCATTATTCCGAATCTGCGCCGCGCCGCGAGCGCGCGGCAGAAGGCCGGCGGTAACGGCCACGTGCCGTAGCAGGCTTCGCGAAGCGCGTGGGCGAGGCCCGAAGCCGGAAGCCGCCGTTCCCGCGTATAATCCAGGAAAGTAAGCTGTGGGGGTCACCGCATGAGTAGTTTTCCGCGCACACTCGGCGAATTGCGCCGCAGTTCCTTTTCCGAAGCATGTTTGCGCCACCGCCGGGTCAAGGACGAACTTCGCCAAAATCTGATCGTCCGCCTGCGTGAACATGGCAGCAGCATTTTTCCCGGCATTGTCGGCTATGACGATACCGCTGTTCCGCAGATCGTCAACGCTATCCTCTCGCGCCACAATTTCATTCTGCTCGGACTGCGCGGCCAGGCCAAAAGCCGGATTCTCCGCGCCCTGACAACGCTCCTCGACGCCCAAATGCCTTACGTCGCGGGGTGTGAGATTCGCGACAACCCCTACGCCCCCATCTGCCGGCGCTGCCGCGAGGAGATTGCGAGGCTCGGTGATGCCACGCCTATTTCCTACCTCACTCCCGATGAACGCTATGTCGAAAAACTGGCCACGCCCGATGTGACCATTGCTGATCTGATCGGCGACATCGATCCCATCAAAGCCGCGCGCGGCGGTCATGAGCTTTCCAGCGAGTTCACCGTTCACTACGGCCTGCTTCCGCGCGCCAATCGTGGCATCTTCGCCATCAACGAACTGCCCGATCTTGCCGGAAAAATTCAGGTCGGCTTGTTCAACATCATGCAGGAAGGCGACGTGCAGATTAAGGGCTATCCCATCCGCCTCCCGCTCGACGTCGCGATTGTTTTCAGCGCGAATCCCGAAGATTACACGGCGCGCGGAAAAATCATCACTCCGCTGAAAGACCGCATCGGCTCTGAGATTCGCACCCACTATCCTGCAACCGTGGATGAAGGTATCGCCATCACTTCACAAGAGGCGTGGACGAATCGCAACAGTCACGCTCTGCACCTGCCCACCTATATTCAGCAGGTGATCGAGCGTATCGCCTTTGCCGCCCGCGAAGATAAGAAGATCGACAAGCGCTCGGGCGTGAGCCAGCGGCTGCCCATCTCTGCCATGGAGAACGTGGTCTCCAACGCCGAGCGCCGCGCCATCATCAACGATGAGCAAAGCGTGGTCCCGCGCATCAGCGATGTCTACGCTGCTCTTCCCGCCATCACTGGCAAACTCGAACTGGAATACGAAGGCGAGATGAAGGGCGCGGATCACGTAAGCCGCGAGCTGATTCGCACCGCCATCGCCAAGACCTACGACGAATATTTCACCGGCGCGAACATGCAACAGATTGTGCAATGGTTCGACCTGGGCGGCGAAGTGCAGTTGTCCGATTCGGTATCGGCGGCGGAAGCACTGGAAAACCTGAAAGAAATTCAGGGGCTGCGTGAAAAATTGGCTCCGCTGGCAGTTTCGCCGAAAGAAAGTTCGGAGCGCCAGGTTTCGGCCGCAGAGTTCATTCTCGAAGGCCTGCACGCGCACAAACGCATCGGCCGCAACGAAGAGCGAGTTTTCAAAGCTGGCGAAAAGAAGCCGGAACCGCAGCCGCAGCGTGAGAAGGCGTTCGATCCGGAGGAACGGCCGTACCGGCAGAGGAGGCAGTTTAATTAAGGCTTTCAGCTATCAGCCGTCAGCTCTCTGCAACACGGTTCCTGGCTGGAGGCTGATGGCTGAGAGCTGATAGCTTGTTTATGAAGCGCATTCGCTACTCCAAATACGTTCCCGACCCCGCCGGCGAAATGAGCATGGAAGACCTGCTGAGCGCGCTCTCGGACTATCTACTGCAAAGCGGATTCAACAGCGACATGTGGTATGAGATGCCGGGCGACGGCGAGCAAACCCTCGACGATCTCAAACGCGCCATCGAACAGGCCTTGCTGGATGGCGACCAGTTCGACGAGCAGATGCGCGAGCGCATGTTGGAAATGGCCATGAACGGCCAGATGGACGAACTGATCGAAAAGCTCATCGAGCGCATGCAGCAGGAAGATTACGTTTCCATCGATCGTCCTTATGAAGCCCAACCCCATGATCCTGCGCGCCAATCGAGCGTGGGCGGGCAAATCGGCCCAAACGCGCCGCAGGCCAAATTCGAAATCACTGACAAGAGCCTGGATTTTCTTGGCTTCAAGTCCCTGCGCAATCTTCTCGGCTCTCTCGGCAAATCGAGCTTCGGCCGCCACGATACTCGCGACCTCTCGACCGGCATTGAGGCTAGCGGCGCTTCCCGCACCTACGAATTCGGCGATACCCTCAATCTTGACATCACCGCTACGCTTTCCAGCGCCATCCAGCGCGAAGGCCTGACCCTGCCGCTCAACATCGAGTACTCCGACCTGCATGTTCACCAGTGCGAATACCAGAGCTCCTGCGCGACTGTGGTGATGCTGGATTGCTCACACTCCATGATCCTTTACGGTGAGGACCGCTTTACCCCCGCGAAGAGGGTGGCGATGGCCCTGGCGCACCTGATCCGAACACAATATCCCGGTGACTCGCTCTCCCTTGTCCTCTTTCATGACTCGGCGGAGGAGATGCCCATCTCGCAGCTTGCGCGCGTGAAGG
>JASIKQ010000438.1 GCA_030049565.1 Candidatus Sulfotelmatobacter sp. | reverse complement strand
AAATTCATTTCGATGCGGCGCTGGCCTTCGCCCTGGCAAGCCTCGCAGCGCCCGCCGGAAACGTTGAAAGAAAAGCGTCCGGGTTTGTAGCCGCGCTCGCGCGACTCGGGCAGCATGGCGTAGAGATCGCGAATCTGGGTGAACGCTCCGGTGTACGTTGCCGGGTTCGAACGCGGAGTGCGGCCGATGGGCGACTGATCGATGCGGATGACTTTATCGATGTTCTCCGCTCCGAGAATCGCCTTGTGCTCACCCGCCTTTTCGCGCGAGCGATAAAGCTGGCGCGCGAGCGCGCGATAGAGAATGTCGTTGACTAGAGTCGATTTGCCCGAGCCGGAAACTCCGGTGACGACGGTCATCACGCCGAGAGGAAAAGTTACGTCGAGATTCTTGAGATTATTTTCCTTCGCTCCAACGATGGTCACTGCCGCGCCGTTTTTCTCCCGTCGCTCGGGGCGCATCTCAATCTGCATGCGTCCCGAGATGTAAGCTCCCGTCAGCGAATTCGGCGCGCGCATGATTTCGACTGGCGTGCCGAGAGCGACTAATCCTCCACCGTGGCGGCCGGCGCCGGGGCCGAGATCGATCACATAATCGGCACGCCGAATCGTTTCTTCATCGTGCTCAACCACGAGCACCGTATTACCGAGATCGCGCAAGTTTTCCAGCGCGTTCAGCAGGCGATCGTTGTCGCGATGATGCAAGCCGATCGACGGCTCATCCAAAACATAAAGCACGCCGCGCAGTTTGGAACCAATCTGAGTTGCCAGACGGATTCTTTGTCCTTCTCCGCCGGATAAGGTCGCGGCAGAACGATCCAGAGAAATGTAGTTCAGTCCGACAGCGTTTAGAAATTGGAGCCGCTCTCTGATCTCATGCATGACGCGGCCGGCAATTTGTTCTTCCCGTCCAGTCAGTTTGATCGCTTGGGCGACTGCAAGAGATTTCGAAATTGGCAACGCCGTAAACTCCGCGATTGACATGCCGTTCACTTTCACCGCCAGGCTCTCCGGCCGCAGACGCTTGCCATGACAGGCCGGGCACTCCGTCGCCGACATATGATCCATCAGCCAATCGCGATAGCCCTCAGATGTGGACTCCTCCAAATTTTGTTTGAGAAATCCGAAAATTCCGCGGAAGCCGGTTTTGCCTCGGCCCGATTCGCCATTCAAAAGCAAATCCTGAATCTTGTCGGGAAACTTCTCGAACGGAGTGTTCAAATCGATCCCATGCGCGGCCGCAGTGACTTGCAGCGCATGAATCAAATTCTGCGACGCCGACCCCGGCCCCAGTCCGCCATCGAGCAGCGGCTTCGACCAATCGGTAATCACTTTGGCCGGATCGAAATCATAGCGGCTGCCCAAACCGTGACATTCGGGACACGCCCCATACATGCTGTTGAACGAGAACGACCGCGGCTCAAGCTGCGGCACGTTAATGCCGCAGTCGGGGCAGGCGAGCTTCTCCGAATACAAAGTTTCTTCGCCATTGACTACAGCAATCTGAACCAACCCTCCGGCCAGCTTCATCGCCAGCCCGATGGACATCTCTAAACGATGCTCGATCCCCGGCTTGACGAGTAATCGGTCGATCACCACCTCAATCGTGTGGTTCTTGCGCTTGTCGAGCGCCAGGTCGTCATCCAGGTTCACCAGTTCACCATCCACACGGGCGCGCTGGTAGCCGTGCTTGAGCAGCGTTTCCATCTCTTTTTTGAACTCGCCCTTGCGCCCGCGGACGATGGGCGCAAGAACCATTACACGGTCTTCAGGAGTGAGCATCATTACCCGTTGCACAATCTGTTCGGCCGATTGCCGGCTGATCGGGCGGCCGCATTTAGGGCAATGCGGAATGCCGATAGAGGCGAATAGCAGGCGAAGGTAGTCGTAAATTTCTGTAATGGTTCCTACGGTTGAGCGCGGGCTGCGCGAAGTGGTCTTCTGCTCAATCGAGATTGAGGGGCTAAGTCCATCAATTGCATCGACATCCGGGCGCTCCATCTGGTCCAGAAACTGCCGCGCATAGGTCGATAACGTCTCCACATACCGCCGCTGGCCTTCGGCATAAATCGTGTCGAAGGCGAGCGACGACTTCCCCGATCCGCTCAACCCGGTGACCACCGTGAAAGTGTTGCGCGGAATCTCGACGTCAATGTTCTTCAGGTTGTGCTGCCGCGCCCCGCGCACAGTAATGCTGGTAATAGCCATTTCGATTGTTCGAAAAACAGGCCGGATTGCCCTTCCGTAATGTCGACAGGTTTACAGAGTTGGTCGAGATTGGAGGAGCACAGCTCTACTCCGTATTTTAGCGCGGAGAATCTGTTTGGTCACTAGCGGCGGGCAAGAAGGCGGGTAAATTGAAGATTCCGCTCAACGCCAGCCCCGGTGGCGGCATCAGATTAACGCTTTCGATTTCAATAGGGCGGTCGGATTGTGATTTCGCTTCTCATGCCTGTGGTACTTTGCCTCACGGTAGTGCTCTCCGTCGGAATCGGCGTGGTCACAGCCTATGCCGCCGTGATTGGAATTCTGTTCACCTTCTCCCGCGCCTCACAGCTTCGCCCCGAAAAAGCGGGTCCAAGGCTGGTTCTAGTGCCTACACAGAACCATGCCAGCGGTGATTAGCGCTCGCCCCCTCGAATCTTACGCCCGAGCTCACCTTCCGCTGTTTAGCGTGATCGAAACCAGATTCCGCACCCAGCGTGCCGGCCTTTTATCGTCCGAAACAATCAGTTGAAAAGGGCCGTTCTTACCCAGCGGCTGGGCGTCGCGGGAGTCGGCCACTAAAACCTGTCCCTGATGAAACGCGGGATCGACTTCCGCCAGAGATAAAACCACGGAATACCCGTCGGAGCCGGCAGCGATCACGTAGCTGGTCATTGCGTGTCCACGAAGTTCGTTGCCTAACGCCGCTCCGATTTTTTGCAATAACGTTGCCAGCGGAACACCCGAATAGGTTTCATCGGCGTTGGCGTGCCCATTGTGCACCGTGATGGTGATGTGCGGCAAGCCGCGAAAATCCGTGGGTGACAGGGCCGCGGGAGAATGATCGGGAGCCGTGAGCACAAGCCGGTCTCCCGAACCCATGATGCCGCCCGATTGGACAGCATGCAGGACTATAGAAACGATTTTGCGGACCGGCTGTCCGTCCCCGACCCCGACCTCGATGCGCTGCGACACCGTCCTAAATCCCTGCTCAGAAACCGTGATCATGTAGGCTCCAGGTTTCACATTCACGGTAAGGCGACCGCTGGAGTCCGTTTCTGAATTCGGGATAGGTGCTAGCTGGGAGGGGTCGAGGTGAACCCGAACGTGAGCAACGACGGCTCCACTCTCATCGCTCACCCGGATCGTGAGCGGAATGTTTATTGTCTGCGCGGTAACAATCGCAGCTGCAATCGTTGCCGCGCACAGAAAACCGATTCTCAGAGCTCGCTTGCGCAGGCTGAGAGCATATCGCATGGAAAGGATCGCCCGCTTTCTCGTGTTAGCATTCTAGTAGCAGTTCTCTCCCGGCGCGAGTATGACCCGCACTCGTTCCATCCCGGTTTCACTGCTTCCGGTGCTGCTTTTGAGCGCGCTGCTTTCCACGTCCTCCGTTGCTGCCGAACCATCCCCATGGCTGGAGGTTCACTCGGCGCATTACACCGTGATCACTGACGCGGGAGAAAAAAAGGGCAGGGAAGTGGCGCTGCGCTTCGAGCAGATGCGCGCCGTGTTTGCCACGCTGCTGGGAAGAAACCGACTAAATGAGCCGTTACCGCTGACCATCCTCGCTTTCAAAAACGATAAGAATTACTACCAGACTGCGCCACTCAAGCAGGACGAGCCCATCGATGTGAACGGATTTTTTCTTCCCGGCGAAGATCAGAACTTTATCGTGCTGAATTTATTCGAGCCGGAGCCCTGGCGTGCCGTCGCCCACCAGTTTGCGCACCTGCTGATGAATTACAACTATCCTCCGGTCG
>JASIKQ010000437.1 GCA_030049565.1 Candidatus Sulfotelmatobacter sp. | reverse complement strand
ACATGTAGGTGCTTATTCCTACAGGATTTACCGCATGAAGGTAAGGGGATTCACGGCGAAAGCTGCGCGGCGAGTCACATAGCGGACTTTTCCATCGGTTTCTGTCTCGTCTAACGGCCCCGTGCGACGTCGCGATAGCGGCGCGAGATTTCTTCCAGAAACGCCTCGTCGGAGGGGCGCTGATCTTTTGGAATATTCAGCCGCTCGCCCATGCGATCGGCGATAGCCTGCGCAGAAGCGACGCGCTGCTGACTGGGAATATCGAGGCGGCGGGTGAGGAAGGTTTCGATCAACTGGAACTCTTGCTCTGTAAGTGCGGCCACTTCGCGGCTCACCGATGGCGCCGCGGACGATTTCTCGTGTCCATACCAATAGAAGACGCCTTGCTCCTCGACCTCGTGTATGACAACAGTCCCCGCGACCATGTCTCCTATGCGGCGATTTTGTTTGTCGATGGCGCAGGCGACTGCGCCGATGAGATAGAAGCCGATGGAATCGATGGCGCGCAAGAAGTTGCGCGCGATGCCTTCAAATACAGTAATGGGGCGGCCGCTGGCGGTGATGACGCGAATTTTGGCGAGGCGCTTGCCGGGGGTCTGGCCGTTCCAGAGAATCTCGAATGCGGCGAAATAGCCCCAGTAGAGGCAGAAGAGAACGAAAATCCAGAGGGCGATCTCCCAGTTGTGGGCGGGTAACCAGGAGCGGCGGAGGTCGCGGGTGGTGAAGGCGACGATCATGCTGATAACGGCCGCGGCGCCACCCTGCAGCAAAGTATCCACGCACAGGGCGTAGCCGCGGCTGCCGAGGCCAGCCAACGGAAACTCGAGCGCGATCTGCTCGGGGGTTTCGATGGTAAGCTTTTCCATCGGATCCGAAGTTGGGGCCAAAAATTATGATCTCCGTTTCGTGGCTGAAAAAGCGGCAGCCGTACTGGTCAGAGCTGGAGGCACTGCTCACGCGCGTTAAAGAGCACGGGCTGCACTCGCTCAGCCGCAGCGAGTTGCGCGAACTGGGATTACTTTATCGCCAGACGGCAACCGATCTCTCCGCCGTGCGTGGCGATGCCAGCAGTGTGCAGCAATCGCGCTATCTGAATCAACTGCTGGGGCGGGCCCACAACGCGATTTACTCGGGACAGAAAAAGACGCTGGGAGGGGTTTGGAGGTTTTATCGAAGTGAATATCCGCGCATCTTTCGCCGCTTTCTGCCGTATACGGCGGTGGCGACGGCTATTTTTGTCGTTGGAGCGATTGCCGGAGTATCGTTCAGCCTGGCGAATCCGGACTACATGCGCGATTTCCTCGGCCCGGCCATGATGAGCACGATCGAACGGCGCGAGATGTGGACGCACTCGATTGTCTCGATCAAGCCGCAGGCGTCAAGTCTCATCATGACGAATAATTTGTCGGTGTCGTTCATGGCATTTGCCTCGGGCATTATGGCGGGGTTGGGAACGCTGTACATGATGTTTTTCAATGGAATTATGCTGGGGGTAATTGGCACCGCCTGCGCCATCTACGGCATGAGCGTGAAATTGTGGAGTTTTGTGTCTCCGCATGGAGTGCTGGAGCTGCCCGCCATCTTTATTGCCGGGGGAGCTGGGCTGCGGCTGGCTCGGGCTCTGCTGTTTCCGGGAGTTCTGTCGCGGCGGGATTCGCTGGCGGTGGGAGGGACCGAAGCGGTGCGTCTGCTGGTCGGCGTGATTCCTATGCTGGTTGTGGCGGGCACCATCGAAGCTTTCTTTTCGCCGTCGGCTACTCCGGCAGCTTTGAAATTCGGGGCGGCAGCGGCGTTGTTCACCTTGTTGATCGCCTACTTGTGGAGTGGGCCCGCAGAAATGCGCGGCGAAAGTTGAAGGTCCAACAGCCGCTAGACCATGTTGTGTTCTTTAATCGTAAGGTATTGGTTGAGCACTGCGGCGGAGAGGCGGGAAGGCTCGACTTCCAGGCACAAAGCGCCGCGCTGGCGCAGGCGCCCGAGAAGCAGTTCGCGGCGGTAGATCATTTCTTGCGCCGCCACTACTTCATACATCAAGGAGGTTGAAGAGGGGCTTTGTTGGGCTCGGAGTTTGAGCTCAGGTTGGGCGATGGCGATGAACAACAGCAGGTGGCGAGAGAGCATTTGTCCGGCGGCTTCAATCACTTCAGGCGTCATGGCAGTTTCCGCCAGGTCGGAGATCCAGATGATGAGGCCACGTTGCTTCTGCAAAGTGAGCAGGCTGGCAGCAGCGCGGACATGGTCGGCTTCGGGAACCTCCTCCCGCACGGCTGCGAGTTGCTCGACGATTTGCCGCATTTGTGCCGCGCCGCGGCCGGGCATAAGGCGCTGGTTCACCGCGCGGCCGTAAGCCAGAAGGCCAACGCGATCCCCGGAATAGATTGCTAGCTGAGCGAGGCAGAGTGCGGCATCGACGGCGCGATCGAGCTTGCTGTAACCGTGGGTGTGCGCGCGCATGAGGCGGCCGCAGTCGAGCACGATCCAAACCGCCTGGCTGCGCTCGACACGGAAGGTCTTGGTGACGAGTTTTCCCCTTCGGGCGGTGGCCGTCCAGCATACATTGCGCAGTTCGTCGCCGTCGCGGAACTCGCGCAGGCTTTCAAAGTCGGAACCGACGCCGCGCAGGCGCATCATACGCATTTGCAATTCAATCTGGCGGCAGCGAGCGAGATAGACGGAGTGCTTGCGGGCGTGTTCGAAATTGGGATAGACGCGAATCGTTTGCTCGAGATTGGCAATCGCCCAACGTTCAGCTAAAAGAAATGCGGAACGATAGCGCAGATACACTCCTCCTGTGCGCAGGTCGCCGCGGGATCCGGGGGTATATTCGTAATCTACGGCGCGGCTCGCGTGGGCGGGAACTTCTAAAGCGATTGATTTGTTGATGTGCCATTTCGAGAGCGGAAGCTCATCGTACGCGCTCACCCAAAGATCGAGCGGAGACTGATTGGAGATTGATAGACGGACGTGCGTGGATACTCCAATTGAGGGCGCACTGCGCCATTCGCGGCGGAGGGTAAGTTGTTGAGGCTGCGAAAGGCGTAGCCAGTCGGCAAGGAAAGCAAGTAGCAAGAGAACATCCCAGGCAAGCATGGCGTAGAGAAATGTCGGATTCCAGAGTGCCGGGATGATCCATGCCAGGCCAACGCCGGCGAGAAGCAACAATCGCGGGCCAGCACCGAGACCGAAGCGACCGTGAGGCTGGGCGGGCGCCTCGGCTGGGGATGGCTCGAGGGGGCGGGGAATGCTCACTTGGGAACCTCGATTGACGCGAGCACGTCGGTGAGAACGCGATCGGCGTCGAGACCTTCGAGTTCGGCTTCCGGGCGCAAGATGATGCGGTGGCGCAGGGCGGGTAGCACGGCGGCTTTTATGTCGTCGGGAATTACGTAGTCGCGACCGGCGAGCGCAGCGAGAGCTTTGGCAACGAGCATAAGGCTGACGCCGGCGCGCGGACTTGCGCCGAGAGAGACCGACGGCCAATTGCGCGTGTGGCGGGCGATTTCGGAGATGTAGCCGAAAAGGGAAGCCTCGATCGTGAGTTGGCGAAGTTCGGCGCGGGCCTGGTGCAAGATCTCAGGGTCGATGGGCGTGA
Source organism: Candidatus Sulfotelmatobacter sp. (assembly GCA_030049565.1). GTDB lineage: Bacteria > Acidobacteriota > Terriglobia > Terriglobales > Acidobacteriaceae > Sulfotelmatobacter. The sequence continues at coordinate 2,790 of JASIKQ010000437.1, read as the reverse complement.
TGCCAGCTTGATCGCCGAGCGCGGGCGTTAGGGTGTTATGCCTGGCCAGAATTTCCAGTTCATCTTGTGCGGAGGGGTAATCGATCTTGATTTTCAGCAAAAAACGATCGAGCTGCGCCTCGGGCAGCGGGTAGGTGCCTTCGAACTCAACGGGATTTTGCGTAGCCAGCACGGTGAATAAGGGCGAGAGTGAATGGCGCACGCCGTCGATGGTGACCTGGCGTTCTTCCATCGATTCGAGCAGCGAGGCTTGGGTGCGCGGCGGCATGCGATTGACTTCATCGACCAGTAAAAGATCGGTGAACATAGGGCCGCGATGCAGAGTGAATGTGCCGCTTTGCAGGTTGAGGATGTTACTACCGAGCAGATCCGCCGGCATGAGATCAGACGTGCACTGCACACGCTGAAACGTTACGTTCAGGACACGGGCGAGGGTTTTGACGCTGAGCGTTTTCGCGAGGCCGGGGACGCCTTCGATCAGAGCGTGGCCTCCGCAAAGCAACGCAGTCAAGCTTCCGTCGATCAACTGATTCTGGCCGACGATTACCTTTGCAAGTTCGGCGCGCCCGTGGGTTACGAGTTTCGTGATTGCCTGCATGGAAGTGTTATTCCAATTTTTTCCTATCTGTGGGTAGTGTTGGTTCGAGCAACAGGGTGGCTTCATTCAAAGCCTGTACGTGCTCGAGCGCTTTCTTCTCAGAAAGTTCGGTGTCGGAGGCTGCCTCGTCGGTGCGGCCCACCAGAGCAGCAACGTGAGCCGGAATCTTAATTCCTCGTTTTGCCATGGCTGCGAGGACATCCTCGGCATTGGCCGTTCCATGGATTCCGAGGCGCCGGGCTGCTACTTGCTGGAAGCGGCTGAAAGCGATTTCGACGGCAACCTGCGTGCCATGCGCACGATGAAAGACGCTGCCCAGAGTTTCGACAAATTCGAGTGGCGACAAACGGGATTCGCGAGCAAGGGGAATCACCGGCCCGCTGCGGCGCGAGAACGTGAGGATGACCAGCAGGCCAAGAAATCCCGCCTGCGCCAGCGCCCAGAGCTGCGCAGGATTGGAAGCGTGCGCCGAAGGTGCCGCGTGCTGCTCGTGATAGTACTCATCCCAGAGAATTCGGCGGCTGTCGCCAATTGAATTCAGCAAAAGATCGAGATTGTGATGGTCGCGAATGCCGGCGTTGGTCAGCGGCAGGGCGCTAGCCCACCAGATGACGCGCCCCTGTCCGAGAGTGTATGAGACGACCACGGGCTTCCCGTTCTCGTCTTTGAAGTGAACCAGGGCTGCGTCTTTGCTGCTATCCCAGGCGAGATTGCTGTCTTGGGAGATTGTGCCGCCGCGCGTGAGGCTGGTAAGAGCGACCGGCGTACATTCGGAAAAGCCGACGCGATAGTCGTCGTCTTCGGCAGAGGCTTGCGGAACAAACGGGTTTGGTTGGACGCCGGCGATGAGCACGCTGCCGCCGCGCATGAGGAAGCGAACGATGCCGCTCATTTCATCGAGGCGCGGCGAGGATTCGGGACCGGCGAGGATGAGCATTACGCCCGCCGCCTCGGAGGGAAGTTGCGCGGGCGGCTGCTCCCAGCGTTGGATGACGTAGCCGCTTTTTTGCAATAAGAGATAAGCCGCCTTGGCGCCACGGCGCTGCGCGCTATAACTGGAGGGCGCGCCCTCGCTTTGATCATTTTCTTTCGAACTGAGCCAGGCGACGAAAGTCATGAGCAGCAGCAGACCGACGCCGAAGGCGGTGAAGCCGCGCTGCTCGCTTGCGGTTAGCGGCATCCGAGCTTCTCCAGATCGGCGGCGAATTGGGCGAAATCGTTTTCTGATGTGGGACGGCTGCCATACCAGCTTGCTTCGAATCTGTGTGTGAGCGCGGCGAAGGTCGCTTTCGATAGATGAAAACCTGGTATGGCGTTTATGTATTCGCGGGGGGTTCGGGTTTTATCTGGCGCCCAGAGACCTTCAGATTCCAGGCGCGAAACGGCGGCCCAGAAGCCGAAGTGCACGGCATCTCTCCATTTGCCCTTCGCGGCGCGGGCACGAGCATCCGCCAGCCATTCGCGCCAGCTCCTGGAGGAAGGCATGAATGGCAGAATCTCGCGTTGACCTGTGCCGATGTTCTGCCGGGAGGCGCGGTAGAGCCAGACTGCGGCAACCGCGGCAGAAAGGGCAATCATGCACCACACAAAAAATTGGCCGGCGCTTTCGGCGTCGGGCATCTTGGGGCTGAATTTTTTCAGCATTTTCGCGATCCAGGCCTGGATGCGTTGTTTGAGAAGTTCGAGCGGCGTGGGTCCGTGAAGGCGGTCGAATTCGCGCGCGCTGAGGATTTCGTCGAGACGCCTGCGTGTGCCCTCGTTGGCGCGATCGGGCTGTTCGTAGAGCGCAGCTTCTGTTCGCATGGCTTCGAGACGCCTACGCGCGTGGGCAAGGATGTTGGGCTTCGCTTCAGCTTTGGCTGTGAGGTAACGATTCAGTGCGTCGCGAAGAAAGGTGACGTCGACCATTGTCTCGCCGCGTGTGGTCTGAACGGTGAGCGCAGCGGGAAGAGAATCACGAAGCGCGAGGGCCTTCTGCGGGTGGGATGGGAGGTCCGCGATTTGGTTTTCATAAGTATGAAGTTGGTCGGCATATTGAGCGGCGTTGAGTGCGGCGATTTCCAGCGCCGGCGAAGCCGCCGCCACTAAGAACAGAGCGGCGATGCAGCAGCGCCTTGCGAACGACATCATATGTGCGCCGGAACTGGCATCGCTGCCGGGGGAGCGTCGAGACTGGCGAGCATCAATTGCAG
>JASIKQ010000436.1 GCA_030049565.1 Candidatus Sulfotelmatobacter sp. | reverse complement strand
ACAGAACTTCAACCTGAATCTGCAGCGCCAACTGACTAGCAGGATGGTGCTACAGGTGGGCTATGTGGGTTCAATCGGCATGAAGCTGTTCCGCTTCCGCGACATCAATCAGCCCACGCAGGCACAGATCACGGCCTTCGATCTGGGCCAGTGTTCTACTTGGCACCAGACCGCCCCCAACTGCTTTATCGCCGGTTTCGACGGTCCCGATGGCATTGATTTCAATGTCCCTCGAACCGCATACCCGAATTTCTTTTTCGTCAATCAGCAGGAAACATCGGCTAATTCCAACTACAACTCCCTACAGACCAGCCTGCGTATAAATAGCTGGCATGGATTGACATCGCAGGCCAACTTCGTCTGGTCGCATTCGATCGATGACGCAAGCGATCCCGATGACTTCATTCCCAATGCTTCACAGCCAAATAACAGCAATGATCCCGCTGCGGAACGCGCGGACTCCAATTACGACATTCGCCGCCGTTTCAGCTGGCAACTTGGCTACGTGCTGCCTAACCGAGGTGGAAGCCTGACGAAGTTAAAAAATGGTTGGGGTGTCGACAGTGCCGTCACGATGCAGGATGGGCAACCGTTTAGTTTTAATTATTTCTTCGAGGGCGACTACTCCGGCGGTGGAGAAGGTTTTGACCGGCCCGATGTTGTGGGCCCGATTCAATACGGAAGCGCTCCTTACAATTTCATCAATCTAACTTCGTTCTCCGTGCCGTGTTCCTGGGGCAATACGACCGCAAACAGTGCATCAGGCGACAGCAATTGCTTAAGCGGGACGCGTCACTTCGGTGACCTCGGCAGAAATGCGCTTCGTGCAACCAGCTTCAAGGAATGGAACTTTTCCGTGTTCAAAAGGACGCCGATCACCGAGCGAGTTCAGCTGGAGCTTCGCGCGGAGTTCTTCAATTTCCTGAACCATCCAAACTTCGCCAACCCTGTGTTGCCGGAGTTCGATGCCGATCCCTCCGTGAATGGAATATCGAACATCACCAATCAGGTATCTGGCAATCCTTGCTTGGGCGTTCCATTTGGGCGCGGATGCGGTTCGTATCCGCTCACGGCCACCGGCGACGTCGGCATCGGCAACCCCTTCCTTGGCGGTGGAGGCCCGCGCGGTGGCCAGTTTGTCGCCATCTTCAAGTTCTAATACTATGGTCGATTAGCCCCTGCTGCGGCAGGGGCTTTCCTCATTGTCGGATGACGCTTTTTCCCGATGGCCCAACCGTTCGCGGAGGTGACTGTCCGCGACAAACCCCCGGCTGTCTTACGCCTTCCGTCACTAACCTCTGTGGTTACCGCGATGTTACGCTGCAGTTATCTTCATTCCCCCAAAGCGCTTGTTGTGGAGACCCTGATGCGCCGCCTCCTTTTCGTCATTCTTGTCATGTTCGCCCTGGCCCTTTGCCGGGTTGCGCCCACTTATGCCCATCACATCAAGCAGTCGGCCTCGGCCACGATGCCGGTGACCACCTCGTCGGCGGAGGCTCGTGCCCTCTACGAAAAGGGCATGGCCGATTACGAGAACCTTTACCTGGAACGCTGCAACGATGATTGGCGCGCCGCAGTCAAGGCCGATCCGAACCTCGCTGTGGCGTGGGCGTGGATCGCGTTTAACGGCAGCAATCCGCAGGAAATCAGCGCGGCTCGCGAAAAGGCCAAGGCGCTGGCGCCGAAACTGACGCCGGGAGAACAGTTGATGATCGCCTGGATCGTCAAGGTGCAGGAAGGCGATTTTATCGGGGGCATCTCCGCGATGAATGACATGCTGGAAATGTATCCCCGGGATAAGCATCTTTACTATCTCGCCGCCAACTGGCTGATGGGCGAAAGGGGCGAAGATCAGGCGCAGATTCTGCTTGAAAAAGCTCTCGCCATTGACAAGGATTTTCCGGCCGCGCTTAACGATCTGGCTTACGTTGATGCGCGCAATCGGCAGTTTGAGAAGGCCTTCAGAGCCATGGATCGTTATGTGGCTGTGCTGCCTAACGAACCCAATCCGCAGGATTCCTATGGCGAACTGAAGCGCATGGCTGGAGATTTTGAAAGTTCGCTGCAACACTACCGGGCCGCGCTTAAGATCGATCCTGACTTCGTCAGCTCGCAGCTTGGATTGGGCGATACGTATGCGCTTATGGGCAACCAGGCGCAGGCGCGCATCGAGTATGACAAAGCCATCCGCTACGCCAAAACTGAAGCCGACCGACTCACCTACAGCATGCAGAAGGCAATGACCTGGGTGCGGGAGGGCAACTTCGCCGAGGCGGACAAGGCATTTCAGGAGATCGCGCAGGCGGCTCATGCTAAGAACCAAGATTTGCAGGAAGCGCAGGCCTTTCGCCATCTTGCCGAGTACCAGACGGAGGACAATGCTTCATTGCAGTATTTGTCGGAGGCAGAGGATGCTCTGCAACATCGCGATTCGATCTCGAAATCTGACAGGGATGATGAGATGTCGCGCATTCTGCGCTATCGCGCGGTGCATGCTGCGCACGCCGGCAAGAGCGAGCTGGCTGATCAGTCTCTAAAGCAGCTCGAAGCCATGGCCTCGGGCAGCCGCAACCACGTCATTCAGAGTTCATATAATGGCGCGGCTGGCACGCTGCTCATGGATCAGAAGAAGTTCGAAGACGCGATCAGCTATCTGGAAGAAGACCCGGAGA
>JASIKQ010000435.1 GCA_030049565.1 Candidatus Sulfotelmatobacter sp. | reverse complement strand
GTGCGGTCGCTCAGATTTACTTTGCGGAAGCGCTCCAGCAACTCAACCAGCTTGGCATCCGTCTGCTCCAGATTCTTGTTGTAGCGGATGACCGTGCAATCTTTCGTCATCAAATCGCCCAACTCGCGCCACAGCTTGAAGGGATTTTCGGTGCCCTGATTGTTCATGAGCAGAGCATTGCTTTCTTCCTGCTTTTTCTTTTCGGCGTCGAAGCAACCGTTGCCTTCTGACAACGGCTGCAATCCCTGCGCATATTTCACCGATGCTGGTCCGGCGACTGCTCCGCCGTAAATGCACGAAACCAGCGAATTTGCGCCCAGGCGGTTCGCGCCGTGATATTGGTACTCGCACTCGCCTGCTGCGTAGATTCCAGGGATGTTTGTCGCCTGTTTGTAATCAATCCACATCCCACCCATGGTGTAGTGCATGCCGGGGAAAATCTTCATTGGCGTAACGCGTGGATCGTCACCCACAAATTTCTCGTAGATTTCCAGAATGCCTTCCAGCTTACGGTCGAGAATTTTTGCGTCGATGTGGGTCAGGTCGAGATAGACCATCGGCTTGCCATCAATGCCGAGGTGATGCTCGTAGACGACTTTGAAGATGGCGCGCGTGGCGACGTCGCGGGGAACCAGATTGCCGTACTTCGGGTACCACTCTTCGAGGAAGTACCAGCGGTCTCTTTCTGGGATCGCTTTCGGCTCTCTTTTATCGCCCGGAGTTTTTGGAACCCAGACGCGGCCGCCTTCGCCGCGGGCCGATTCCGACATCAAGCGCAGTTTGTCTTCGCCGGGAATCGAAGTCGGGTGAACCTGAATGAACTCGCCGTTGGCGTAGTAGCATCCTTGCTGATACAAGGCCGACTGGGCCGAACCCGTGCAGACCACCGAATTGGTCGATTTGCCGAAGATCGCGCCGATGCCGCCGGTGGCGATAATGATGGCGTCGGCAGGGAAGGTGCGCACCTCCATGGAGCGCAGGTCCATGGCGCAGATGCCGCGGCAGACGCGCTTTCCATCGAGCACGGCCGACAAAAACTCCCAGTGCTCGAACTTCTTCACTTTACCTTCAGATTCGTAGCGCCGAACTTGCTCGTCCAGCGCGTAAAGAAGCTGTTGGCCAGTGGTCGCGCCAGCGAAGGCAGTGCGGTTATATAAAGTGCCGCCGAAGCGGCGGAAATCGAGCAGGCCTTCGGGGGTGCGGTTGAAGGGAACGCCCATGCGATCGAGCAGATCGATGATGCCGGGCGCGGCCTCGCACATATCTTTCACTGGCGGCTGGTTGGCGAGAAAATCGCCGCCGTAGACCGTATCATCAAAGTGCTGCCAGGTTGAGTCACCCTCGCCCTTCAGATTTTTGGCGGCGTTGATGCCGCCCTGGGCGCAGACAGAGTGTGAGCGCTTGACCGGCACGATGGAGAATAGTTCTACGCTTGCGCCCATCTCGGCGATTTTGATGACGGCAGAAAGTCCCGCCAGCCCACCGCCGACGACAATAATTTTGGGAGCTGCTGCCATGGTTCCTTATCTGCTTTCTGCCGATTGCATCTGATGCATTGCCACTGCCCCCGGCTCGACCGGCTGCTGCGGCCGGGAGCGGAACGCCGCCAGGCTGGCCAGCCCGACTCCGGTCAGCAAAAAGAAAAAGCAGACGCACACGGTCAAAAATCGTTTCTGCGCGTGCCGACCGGGAACGATGCCCCACTTTGCGCAGAACAGCCAGATGCCGTAGGCGAAGTGCCAGGAGGCCGCGACCAGGCCCACAACGTAGAACAAAAAGAGCGCGGGCTGAAATACTTCTGCCTGCACTTTTCCGAACGAAGCGTTGGGATACATATGCAGATCGATGCCAGTGAAGCGCATCGTCCAGATATGCCAGATGATGTAGATGAAGGCGATGCCGCCGGTCCAGCGCTGCGCAGTATACATCCAGTTGCCGGTCCAGGGATATTCGCCGACATTGCCGTCGCCGCGATACCAAATATAAAAACCGTAGAGCGCGTGGAAGGCGATGGGCAGCCAGATGAAAAGCAACTCCAGGAAAAATACCAGCGGGAGGTTGGCAAGGAAAGTTACTTGCCGGGCATAGGCTTCAGGACCACTGAGCGCCGTAGAGTTGGAAATCAGAATGTGCTCGAAGAGAAACGCGCCCACGGGAACGATGCCGGCCAGCGAATGCAAGCGCCGCAAAGCGAACGACGTTCCCTTGCCGACGCGCAATGGAGCGACGCCCTTTTTTATCTGATGTGTAATTGCCGGAGCAGTAGAGCTGGCCGCCGACGCCACGAATCGCTCCTTATGAATGCTTATGAGATCAGAATTGGCAAAAGAACCCTGTATTATCCGGCGGCGAAAGAAAAGAAGTCAAGAAGCGGTTACCGCTAGAAAATTGTCGCGAGCGTTTCTGCCGTCACACAATTAGAAACGGCTTGATCCTTCATACCAGTCAAGAAATTTCTCGAACGCCGCGCCGCGATGGCTGTACTTCGATTTCTCTTCAGCAGTCAGCTCGGCAAAGGTTTTCTTGATCTGCGGAAAATAAAACAGGGGATCGTAACCGAAGCCATTATTCCCGCAAGGAGCGTCGAGAATAATTCCTTCGGCTGAGCCGCGAAATGTGGCCAGAATCTTGCCATCCCGCGCCGCCGCTAATACGCATACAAATCTGCCCGTGCGCTCGGGAAAGGGAACACCGTTCAGTTCGCGCAGAACGCGCGCATTATTGGCCTCGTCATCGGTATTGGTGTCGGCCTCATGCGGTTCCTTCCCATGAAGATCGGGAGCGGCGTAACGTGCCGAGTGAACCCCCGGTGCTCCGTCCAGCGCGTCAATCTCCAGGCCTGAGTCATCGGCAATCAGTATTTCTCCCGGAACGTATCGGCTGTAAGCTTCGGCCTTCTTGCGCGCGTTGGCCTCGAATGTGCGTCCATCTTCAGCCACGGTGGGCAGGAAAGAGAAGTCCGGAATGCCGGCGACTTCCACTCCATGGCGCAATGCGGCGCCGGCAAAGTCACGGAGCTTGCCGGGATTGGACGTGGCCACGAGAATTCGTCTTTTCAGCTCGATCTTCTTGGAATCCATGAAAGTTCGATTTCGTAGTTCAGTGAGAGCAGTATTATCAGGAGCGTGAGCAGTGAAATCCATCCACCCAGAATGCGATCCCAGGTACGACGAAAGCTGATTTCCCCTCGATTTTCGCCTGCCTGCGCCGGAATCAGCATCTGGCCGGTGTCTTCGCGCGTGGCGGCCTGCACAGGGTGTCCGTTTATTTCGACCTTCCACGCGGGATAGCTGAACAATCGCAATACGAGGTTGTCTGCAGCCGACAGGTTGGCGGCGAAAGATTTTTTCTCGGCTCGCCATTGCAAAATCCGGATCGCGGCGCGTGCGCTTCCTTCCACTGTTACCCGGCGAGCACCTCGATCAACGGCTGAAGCATCAGCACCAATCGGCATGTACTCATCTGTGCCTTCGTATCCCCTGCCTGTAGCCATGTTGTCCTGAACCTCGTAGAGATCGCCGGCGCTTTCCCACCAGGGCGGCTGATAGTGACGCCCGACAAGAACCAGAACGCCGAGCATGGCCAGATAAATTACAGCACGCAAACTCCATCGACGGACGCCAACGACAAGAAAGAAGCTGAAGGGAACGCCAACACACAGCATCCAGCGCCAGGGAAATTGCATGAAGCGCAACTTCGGGAGGATCGTCCAGAACGGATTGCTGATAGGTACCATCAACACTGCGCAGGCGACGGTCCAAAGAACCAAAACATACCAGAGGGTACGATTGCGCTGTCGCCAGCTTCGCGCAAACCATGCGGCCGCGCCCGTCGCAAGGAGCTCGGTCAGAACAATCCACGAGATGATGCGATTAAAAGCGTCGTGCTCGGCATCGCTCGTGTGAACAA
>JASIKQ010000434.1 GCA_030049565.1 Candidatus Sulfotelmatobacter sp. | reverse complement strand
CGCTGGTGAGCAATGCGTTGTTTGTCATCGCTATCCAAAAATGCTGCGTGGACCGCTTCCAGAAATGCCCGGTGATAAAAGGCCAGCAAGGCGGCATTCTGAAGCTGGCGTTCAGCCAAATACGGCGCGATGTCGCCGTACAAGCGCACCCAGACCGCTGTCGGCAGCGTGTCGTTCGGCGGGGATTTCGGCGAACGACGTCGGAACTCCGCCAGGACCACTTGGTCTGCCGAAAGGACATCCATTAATTCGTCCTCCGCGAGCCCATGACGAGCCGAGGCGATTGCGGCGAGCGCGCGCTCGACAAGCACACTGCCGTGCTCGTCCTCAGCGGAGAGATGCTTTAGAGCCTGTAACAGGAGCCCAGGCAGGCCCGAATTGAAGACGGGGGGAGAATCCCAGGAGGCGAGGCGCTGGCACTCGCCAATCGCCACCCGCAGCCAGAGCGGATTCCCTTCATTTGCAAATTCGCCGAGTACCGCCTCGTGCTGCCCGTGCTGAAGGGTTCGTCCAGCATCCGCGAGCCATTGGGTAATCAGGGCTCGGCCATCATCTGCAGAGAGTGGTTCCAGTCGAACTAGGTCGATCTCCGACGAGCGTCGCTCCAGCGTGGCAATAACGATAGCGCGTGGATCGCACGAAGATAAGAAAGGTTCGCCGGGAAGCGAGTCGGACATGGCGTCCGTGGCCGAGGGCAATGCAGCCGACAGGATCAGCCGGACATGCGGATTCAACGCGCCTGGCAGCCATCGACACTCCAATCCGCCATTGCCCGGCGCGAGCTGATCCAGCGCATCGAGAAAGACGAACAGGGGCCTCTCATCGTTGGGTCGAGACAACGCTTCGTGAAAAGCTGCCGTAAGCGCGTCGATGCCAATTGGAATAGGCCCGTCCTTCGGCTGCTCACCCGCTGTGGGCGACGGGGCTGGATAACGACGGCGTATCTCAGTCAACAGATTGCTCACCAGCGAGAGGACATTAGCCGATTCCGGTGTCGCGCCAATGAAACGGGCGATCACCGCGCCCTCTCCATAGCTCACTCGAGCGCGCCGCGCCGCCTCCGCCATCACCGCCGATTTGCCCGAACCCGAAGGCCCCACTACCTCCAGCATGCCACGGTCACTGCCCCGCAGATAGGCGGCAACGCGCTCCAAGGGTTTCGCGCGTCCGATGAATCCGCGGCACCGATCGTCGCCGAAGGCGCGATGCGCTTCTTCCTCCTGCGCCTCGCGCGAAGTCGCGGTCAGCTTCCCAATTTGCCGCAAGACGACTTCCTTCAGGGCCGCATAAACGTCTGCGCCGAACTGGGTGAGGTCGGTTGGCTGCACGCCGCCCTCGCGCCAGGGCACCGTGTACCCGTGAATGTTCGTTGTAACTAGCTTGGCCTCGATCTGGGTCTTGAGATCGTCCAGTCGCGCCGTGGCGACGGGATCTCGTGTGCCGTCACTCGCCACGTCCACGAAGTCTGCGGGCCACGGGTCGTGCGGGAGTCCGCTGATGCTCCTGAAGAAGGCGTGAACGTGGTCCCCGGCATCGTCAACCTTCAATGCGCCTTCAACGATCTCTTGTTCGGTTGCTGACGTGCCGATGGCGACGCCATGCGTTTCAGCATTGAGTCCGATCATACGGGCCGCTGCTTCGAGGGCATGGAGCAACGGCTGCTCCACCGCCTCGTACCATCGTTCATCTTCGCCACGTGGCCGAAGTTCGTAAACCGGCGGTACGGCATTGTCGTCGCGTCGATACCAGCCCTTCGCGTCTGGTGACGGAGTGTCGCGCCACTCGAACAACCCCTTCATATCGGGGGCCAGACGTTCGCGGAGTTGTGCGAAAAGGTCTGCCGGGATGATCTCCGGTAACGGCTGCCATCCGTAGCGGTCGCCAAGAAGGATCAGGAAATTTGGCTTGGGGCGTGCTTCCTGGCAGCGCTTCAGCTCCCGCAGGCAAATCCGCATCGTGCGGTTGTCCTTGCCCGCTTCCTCCGGGACACCCCAGCGAAGGTCAATGGCCTGAAAACGTAGGCCATTGGACAGACAGAGCTGCCTGAGCTTGGGAAAAACGTCGCTCTGCAGTACGTCGCGCTCGGCCTTCATGTCCGAGAAGGTCGAGCTGACGAACAAGCGGATGGTGCGCGTGAGTGTGGGCATGGTGTGTTTGGCTAACGCCGAATTTTCGGCTCCATCGTATCTAAAAGGCGGGTTTCAGTTCAGGTAAAGCTCATGTTGGGCCGGAACGGAGTTTCTCACTCCGCGCCCGTCGGAATGGACTCACGGAGGCCCTGAATCTTTTAACATGCTCCTTCCAGTTCTTCTGTCAATGTCAAATATCACGGGATGGCGTGATCATGATCACGACGCGGACAAGGGACGCCCGGGACTAGGAGCCAGGAATCAGTTTGTCTCAACAGAGGGGTTCACCCCAAAAAGGGTGTGCCGCAGAATGTCCGTACGGTGTATGGTTTTAAGCCGCTAAACGGAGACTCTTCATCCCAACCGCAAATGCCCTCCTGTATGCTCGTCAGCGGATTAAGTGAGGAGCGGTTCGGCCGATACCGCACCACAAGCTAGGAAAGACTAATGAATCGCGACTCAAGAAACCCACCTAGCTTGGCGGTGGCCTTAAACTGCGGAATCGGGTCCAGTTCCTTGAATGCAGACGTGAACGCGTTCGACAGGCTCCACGTCGTTCGAGGTTCGAACTCCTCATGCTGAGGATTGAAATAGAGTTCGTGTACTCT